>DASWUO010000436.1:0-14192 GCA_036401615.1 Bacilli bacterium
ATTAAGGTATACTGATCCAACTGGTCATTCATGGACTTGGGCATTAAATACCATATCTACAGCCTATAATAATTTTAATATTAGTTCTGGTGATGCTTCATTAATGATTTTTGGAGCAAATGCTATTGGTGATAAGAAGTCCAAAGAAGGGGCACCTGCATTCTCCCAGCTATATGTTCCTTTCCATGAAATTGCTCAAATTAACGTTGCTAAAAAACTTTACCAAGTTACAGGTGAAGAAGCTCAACTAGAAAAAAGATTAAAAAGCAATGATGGGAAGAAAAGAAAATCCTATGAAGCTGATATTGTTCTTGGGAAACAAGTATGGGAAGTCAAGCCGATAAATGGAGCAGATCCTGTACCACAGTTAGAACTGTATGAAAAAATAGGTGGTTTGAAGAGAGGAACTCAATTAACTGATCCAATTACAGGAATCAATGTGTTTGGAAATTTGAATATGGAAATTACATTTCCGAATGCGGGTGAAGCAGTATATCAACTCTATCTCGAAGAAGGTGGCAAGAGAAAAGATTTGACAACTGCCGCAGCAGCAGCCATATTATTTAGAGAATTGTTAAAGACACTTCCGACCGGAAAAAGATTTGCTCCAGGCTTTTAAGAAAGGGTGATATTGTGAGCTATGCTTGGGATGATATTAATAATGTTTATAGCCCTCCAAGCTTCAAAGTTGACAGAGGTTCAAGGTTAAATATAACCCTACAAGTTGATAAAAAAATAGATGAAATCAGCTTAAGAGTACTTGAAGAATTATTTCGCTTCTGGACGTTCCCATTAGACGGCAAAGAGATGAAGCCTTATAAAGTAACAACATTCACCATGAATGGAGATACAATTCAAGTGAGTCTAACAGTATTAAAAAAAAAAGAATGATACACTTGATGAATTAAAACTGTTATGCCAAGATATCTTAGATTACTTGAATAGTGATTCTGTCCAAGTTGTAAGCTGGGTAACCACTCAACCCAATACACAATGAAATAAAATTCCACAATGCGACTGATGTTGTGGAATCTTTCCTCTTCGTAAACATCCATGAAATCGTCAGTCATCAGGCTCTAACTCTTCATAGGCGTTTCAACATATGCAACGCAATATAACAAAGCCGCTGCCTCCGGCTTCTGTTTGCGTTGTAGGGCTGCGCTTTTAAAGCCCTTAAGAAGAACAAAAGCCAGCTTGCTGACGATTTCACTGAATACTCCGGAGGCAAATTAAGCCACTGGTTCAGTTCCGGTGAGTGACAGCCTCCAAGCGCTCCGCCGCACCGAAATACCGGTTATGCTATTCCTCGAATCTCTTAATCCAATCTTTGATGTCTTCATCAATATGTAGGTATTCTGTTGGCGAATCTTTTAAATCAATACCCGAAACAACATCAAGGTATTTCCATATTAATAAATCCTTTTCACTTAATCTTGATTCGTCCATAAATTTTCGCGTCCAATTCTCCGCCCAATTGGAAACTTCTTCTCTATTCAAATTTCCCTCTAGCACCCTCTTTAATCGTTTGACAATTTCTTCAACCGTTGGTCTTTCCAAAATATCACCACTTCCCTGTGTACTTACCATTTTGATCAAAACGGTAATGGGTTTTATCAGGACCAAGTTGAGGTCTCACCTGTCTGATATTCCCAGACCTATCCAAGGTCTCGTGCCAAGCCCTTACCTTCCCAGTGGAAGGGTTTAATTCTTGAACAACTCTACGTCCAACCATTTCCCCAGGTTTTTTAGCCACCTCTATTCCACCATAGTACCTAATCCTTCCATCTGGTAATTCTTTTCTTGCATTTAGGCCATACCTTTCAGTATATTTCAAATCTTTTTTTAGTAATTCGTGGGTGGCTATGTTTTCAGCACCTTTACCCGAACCCTTACTAACATCATCCGCCTTACTAAAGAAACCCTTGGTCCAACTCCAAGCCTTCTTGGCCCCATCCATTGCTGCTTTGGCGGCTAACTTTGCCGGTTCCTTCAAGGTTTTGGCTGCCGCTAACCCGCCTTTAATGGCCAGCTTGCTTGCAGTTTTCCCCAGCAGACCGACGGGAATGAAGTTGCTGCCAAGGTCGAGTACAGCTACTGATTTGGAGAAAAAACCGGCATTCGGATCTCTCAGGGTATTAATACTATCCCCAATGAGCAAATTATAGACGGCTTTGGCTCCCCCTGCAAGAATCTTTTTGCCCTGATTCTTCCCTGTTGTCGACGTTGACCCGGAGTAAGGGCTCAGGAATTGGTTCGTCAAAGCTGTGTATTTGCTGCCGCTGCCTGAGGGACTGGCGACAGTAAAGCTGCTCAGCAGCTGCTTGGTGCTGCCTGCATTTTTGTTTATCGGCGGTGCAGCAAGCTTCGGCTTGTACCCGTATTGTGATCCGCTGGTAGATACCCCGGACTTCGTCAATGCTGAAGAAGAAGAGACTGCCGAGCCATAACTGGCGGTCTGGCCGCGTTTACCTGACGCAATCTGCGCCGGTGTGGGCGGTGGCGGAGGGGGCGGAGGGGGCGGAGGGGGTGGCGGTGGAGTGCCTCCGCCGGTTGAGCCCCCACCTGTGCTTCCTTCACCCGTGCTGCCTCCGCCTCCCGGTGAGGGATCTAGGTCTGGCACAGGGTCAGGAACCGTTACCGGATCAGGGATCCAGATTCTGCTTGTGGTGTACTGGCATGGCTCTGCATGGGAGTAGGTCACGTCACCCGCTTGCGTACGGATGGTCGCCCGGCACCACCAGTAATTGCCGGTCGGGTCGGCATAGTTGACCGGATTGTTGCCTGCATAGGCGTACATGTTCATGGTTTCCGGCATCTCAGCCATACCCTCATACGTATCCTCGGTAGTAAACCGCCCTTGTTTCGGGCTGTACCAACGCGCCGAGAAATCCATTAAGCTTGCCTTGGCGTCGTACATTTTGCCGGTAAATCCTGCATTGTTGTAAGGCGCAGCCATCTGGGTGAATAGATTACCGAAGGCATCGTAGCGGTATTTCATCGCGGTTTCGCCTGTCCGGTCCGTCACATCCATGATGTTGCCGATCGCGTCGTTCATATAGTAGAGTAGTCCGCCGCGGGTTTGGATGTTCCCCTCATAACCGTCTGACTTGCGTCCGTGGAGGCCGAACATTTTTCTCGCGATGACTTGATCGCCTGCCGCATAGTACTGGGCGAGAGACTGCCCGTTTTCTCCGTATTCCTTCATCACGTTTATTCCGTCATACATGTAACGCGTGGTTTCCGCAGAAAGGAGGTTGTCAAAGAGCCCTTTCTTTTCCCCGTTTCCCCGGGTGATGGCATTTTCGAGACCGTGGTTCCCACCTTGTTTAAGTAAACCTGACCCTTTTTCTTGCGATTTCCCTTTTCCCGTTTTTTCAAGCTCAGCTTCCTGTTCCAGCTTTTGCGCCTTTTGGGTAATTTTCGCCGGGTCATAGTAACCTTGCGTGCGGGACACTTTTCTGCGCAGGGCATCATACGTGTATTCTACCTTGGTTCCGTCCTCCTGGTAAACCCCTTGGAGTTTATTGTCTCCGGTATACGCATACTTGACCACTCCACCGGAGCCATTGATACGTTCTGTCAGGTTGCCGTTGCTGTCATAGTTAAATTGTTCGTCCCCCGCGGTACGTAGGCGGTTGGCTTCATCGTAAGCGTAGTCAGTCACTTGCCCGTCCATGACCATACGTACCCGGTTGCCTACCCCATCGTAGCTGTAATCTGCCGTACGGATAGGATCAATAAGGTAATCCGGTCTTTCTGAGACAAGGTCAAGCTCTTCGTCAACCACTTTCCGGTAGAAGGTGTTGGACTGTTTGTCTTTCTTCCCTTTCTTATCGACTCCTTTACCTTGGTCCTTTCCATCTTCTTTTTCGTTCTTCTTCCCATTTTCGAATTTCAGTTTTCCTTTGCCCTTACCGTTGGGAGGCTCCGTTTGATCCGTTGATTTGCCCGTTTCGTCGGGCTTTCCCTTGGTTTTATCATCACCGGCATTTCCATTGCCTTCTTTATCGCTGCCATTGCCGATGTTGTTACCATTTCCGTTGCCATTGCCATTGCCGTTATTGTTGTTGTTTCCGTTGCTGTTACTGTCGGAGCCTCCTCCGGAATTTCCACTGCCGCTAGAACCCCCGCTATTGCCGTTGCCATTGCTGTTGGATCCGCCGCCTCCACTGTTTCCGTTACCGTTGCCCCCGCCACCACCATTGTGGTTGGATACCAACAGCATCGGGACCCCAGGACTTATCTCCATGGCGGACAAGGCCCGCACATCGTGGGTACTCTGTTTCCCTTGACCCTTCCCATTGTTTCCACTACCCTGTTCCGGTTCATTTGGTTGGCCGTCTTCCGGTGTCTCACTAACAGCCCCATCATCCGGAAGCAGGGGTTCCAATCCAACAGGGATCTTGATCTTATCCTTTTCCACAGGCGGCTTGTAGTAACTGGATTTGATCTGTTCGATTTTCTCCTTCGGATAAACGACCTGCGTCAACCTATTCAATTCATCGTAAACATAGCTCGTTTTGGCTTCATCTTCCTCCGACTGAACCAAACGGTTGCCGACCTTGTCGTACTCATAAGCAAAAGAGGTGTGATAACTGCTGCCTTTGTGCTCCAAAAGTGTCAACCAGTTATTTTCATTATAGCTGTAAGTGGACTGGATTCCGTTCGGACGCAATATTCCCGTGATCAGGCCTGCAGGGTCATATTCAAAAGAGGTCGTTTGCCCGTCAGGATCCATCATCGCTGTCACTTGGCCCACCGCATTGTAGTTATACGACAGGATACGGTCTTCCGGATCGGTTACCCGCACACGGTTGCCGACTTCGTCGTAACCGAAGGTGACGGTTTTTCCCCATTCCGCTTGAGTCATCGACAGGACACGGGATGCGGCATCATAAACATACCGGTCCGTTACGGCAGGTGATGCGGCTTCCAGCATGTTTCCTGATGCATCATAGGTGTAGCGGAGCACCTCCCCATCCGGCAGGTGAATTCCCGTCAATTCATGCCGGTGGTTGTAATCGTACTTGGTCAATTGGCCTTTCGGATCTGTTTCCTCTACGAGGTTTCCCGTTGGATCGTAACGGTAGCGGTGCGTTTCTCCCAGCGGATTCGACTTGCTCAAGAGCTGCCCGAGCGGATCATAAGCCCACCTTGTGACGGCGCCTTCGGCATCGGTCATGGCAATGCGTTGTCCCAGAAGATCATATTCATAATCCGTCGTGTATCCCAGCGCGTCCTTGACTTGGGTTAACCGGCCTACGGCATTGAATGTAAACTGTTCAACACGGCCCTCCGCATCGGTTTGCCGGGTTAAATTCCCTTCCGCATCATATTCGAATGCCGTCTCACTACCCAACCCATCACGCTTTCCGATGATGCGGTCCAGCTTGTCGTACGTATATTGGATGGAATTGCCGCGGGCATCCAGCGACTCGACCAGGTTTCCCACAGCATCATAACGGTAGCGGCCCTTGGCGCCCACGGCATTGACGGTTTGGATTAAACGGCCCAATTCATCATATTCATAAGATTCGGTTGCCCCTTTGGCATCCACCGTTGCCGATACCCGGTTAAGGGCATCGTAAATCAATCGTGTAGATGAACCAAGCGGGTCAACCGCTTCAATCAGCTGTGAAGCCGCATTATAGATATATTTCGATATCGATCCGCGCGGATCCGTATGGAGGGTCATATTTCCTAACCGGTCATAATCGAATAGTTCGCGGTGGCCTTCAGCGTCCATATGTTCTATAAGGTGATCTGCCGCGTCATAAACGTAACGCTCTACGGCCCCGAGCGGATCCGTTACCGTTGTCAACCGGCCGAGCGGATCGTATGTGTAGCTGGTGACTTGATTCAACCCATCCTTAACGGACTTGACGTGTCCATTCGGAGTGTAATCGTAGACTGTCTTATTGGAAAGTGCATCAATTTCTTCTGTCAATTGACCAAGCGGGTTATAACGGTATTGGCCAATCGAACCGTCTGCATAGACACGTTCGACCATTTGACCCATAGCATCGTATTTCAGTGATGTCTGATGGCCAAGGGGACTGGTTACGGAAACCAACTGTCCTAGAGCGTCGTAGGCATAATGGGTGGTTTGTTCTTCCGCATTCCTTTCTTCCGTCAAACGGCCTTGAGCATCGTATGCCCATTGTTGGACACGCCCCAGCGCATCCGTCAGCGAGGAAAGCCGGAAATGCTCGTCATATTGCGCCGTGGTCTGCTGCTGCAGCGCATCGGTCACCCGTACCCTGCGGTTTACTTGATCATAGGTGAACGTTGTTGTGTTTCCTAAAGCATCGGTTGTCGAGGCAATGCGGTCCAGCGCATCATAGGCGGCATGGGTTTGGTGGCCAAGCGGGTTGGTGGCCGAGGTCATCCGTCCCAGCACATCATACGAGAAGAGGGACCTATTTCCATTCTTATCCGTCAATTCAATTAAACGGCCGGATACATCATACAGGTAACGTTCCACGGATCCCGCTGCATCCCGGGCGGCTACCATTCTTCCCATCTGGTCGTAGATGAAACTCTGTTCCTGGCCAAGGGCATCCCTGATCTTGACCAGATTTCCGATCTCATCATATGCATAGCGGGTAATGCCAAGTTCGGCATCCTCGCTTGTAATTAAACGCCCCAGCGCGTTATAAGTGAGACGCACGGTTTGGCCAAGCGCATTGGTTTGGCTGGTTAAGTTGCCCGCCGCATCATAAGTGAACTGTGTTTTCGCGCCGTTGGCATCAACGGTTTCAACCACGCGGTCCAGCAGATCATACTTTCTTGTTAAGGTACGTCCTTTAGGCATCTTCACCGAAGTCACGTTGCCCCAAGCATCATACCCAAGCTTCGTCGCCGCTTGGTCCTGGACGACGGCTGCCACCCTGCCGGCGGCGTCAAAGGTATACGCCGTGGAGAGTCCGCCTGCTGTATTTTCAACCATGCGGCCTGCCTGGTCATAGCGGAAGGTTTCCTTCTGCATAAACGTCCCGGATTTCTCTATCGGGCGGCCGAGGGCATCATAGCGGTAAACCATTGCAGCCCCAAGCGGGCCCTGCATCCCGATGACCCGATCCAGCGCATCATACTGCCACTGCCGACTGGTTCCGCCCGGGTCGGTCATACCGGCGAGACGCCCCTTCGAATCATAGGAGTATTGCGAAACAGCCCCATCGGCGGCAATGCTCTTTACCCATCTTCCTGCCGAGTCATATTCCTGTTTCACCGTATTTCCTGACGCATCAGCCATGCTCAGGAGCCTGGAGCCTTCATCATACGTAAACGTTCTTTTGACGCCTTTCGGAAGATGGACCTTGAGCAGCTGGCCTGCAGGGTCATATTCATAATGGCTTGTCTTGCCGAGGGCATCGGTTACATCGGTTATTTGACCCAGTCCGTTGTAAGCAAGGGTTGTGATATGGCCCGTTTCGTCGGTTTGCGATACCTTTAAACCCCTTGAATTATAGGAGAATTGCTGGGCGGAGCCAAGCGGATCCTCCAAGCGTGTTAGATTGCCCCGGTCATCATAGGTATAAGTCCACTTCTTCTCCGGTTGGTCTTCTGTAGCCCGGATCCGCACTTCCACCGGCTGGTTCCATGCATTAAAAGTCGTAAACGTACGGATACCCGCCGGATCCAACTGCTCGATCGCCCGGCCCTTGTCATCATAAACGGTGGAATGAGTGCCCTCCGGCGCTTCGGTTTGGGTCAACCGGCCTGTTTCCAAATAGCTGTACTCCACTGTGCGTCCGGATGCATCGGTCATTCGCGATATCCGGCCGGATGCGTCGCTCCCGTAACGGGTCATTCCCCCGAGCGCATCGGTTCGTTCAACCGTATTCGCTGTATCGTTATATGTATACTGATACACCATCGTTCCTTGGCGGTGATAAGCACTCACGCGGTTTCCGGCATACACGAACGTTTCGCTGCCGCTCTCCGGGGAAGTTGCACCGGTTAAGCGATGGTCCCCATCATAGGTGTAAGTCCAGCTTCGCCCGTCGGGTCCCGTGGCTTGCAGTAAATGATGCGATGCATCATAGGTATACGTTGTCTTCCTGCCTAACACATCGGTGAGGGAGGTGATACGGTCGCCGCTGTAGGTAAAACTCATTTCCCGTCCGACGCTGTCCGTAACCTCAATCAAATGGCCAACTGCATCATAACCCAATGCCGTTGTATTCCCGTTGCGGTCCTTGACGGAAACCAACTGTCCGGCTGTCTCATCGTCCTGCCGCCAGGAAGTGTTATACCCCGCGAAGGTAGATACAATGCCCTCGAGGCTTACCAACCGGTACTCCGTCTTCGATACCCGCGTTAACGTCGACCCGTAAGGCTCGTCCGACTGATAAACCCCCTGGTCGAGGTTGTAATAGATCAAGGAATCTCCATCATACGAATCAACGTATTCGGAAGCATTGCCCGGTTGAAACGTATATTTAATCTGTGAGCCGTCGGGGCGCCGCTCAACCATATGAAAATCGGTGTACATCTCCAAACGGTGCGCATACGGAAACGTCCAGCCGTATCCGAAAGGCCCGGCCTTATCCCGCTGTTCGCTCAGATACAATCGCTGCACGGTAATGGGGAAACCCGGGGCTTCCATGATGGCATCGTCCTGCTTATATGTCAGCGATCCACCTGGCAGGGAGACCGGGTCGAGCGGCATGCCGCCTTGTCCGCCTTCCTCATCGCCCAAGCGTCCAAGCGATGGCAAGGCGGAAGGGTCCACACCACCGGCGCCCAACATGCCGTTGGCTCCATTCGGTTGGAATGGAGAGTTGTTATTTCCCGGCTCCCCCGGCTGGGGCAGCCAATCGGCGAGCAGTTCATCGACGACAGAAGAAGCTGGAGCTGCCTTCGCCACTTGACCTATCGGCCAAGGCATGCTGCTGAATAGAAAGATAAAGAGAAATACAATAAGTCCAAGCCTTTTCCTTGAAAATTTCCTTCTGCTCCTGGCCATCATAAAAACGCACTCTCCTTGAAGACAAAGAACATCCGTTGCCCGAAAAGCGGATACGGATGTTCTGGATGTCTGAAACAAGGTGAGTGCGCATCACTTCGGCAGTCTGGCCATCGTAATCCCTGCGTGAAACCCTCGACAGGGAAAGTAGATCCATGACTTTGCGTGTCCGCCTTTCGAACGGATTTGCCTTTGTCGGTTTATGGTATTTAGGATAAAATGTTGTAAATTCTTGTAACTTGTGTCCTATTATACCCCGACTTCCGAATGAGTTATATAGGTCTTTAGACCTATATTTTGGTTATATTTGGTGTGATTGCTTTTCCGCTACAAAAAAGATCCTCCGTGACTCGTCCGTCGGAGCATCCCAACCGAAATCAGCACAGACATTCACCTTACTGAATCCTGCAGCGATTAACCAATTCCTTAAGCCCTCCACTGGATAAGCACGCTGCTTATGAAACTCTTCTATCCGGCAAAATTTCTCATTATCCTCTTTGGCAAATATCGTCAAACTATGTTCAATCTCACACCTGTCCCCATCCAACTCGCATGTCCAGATGTAAGCAATATCTTCCTCATTCAGCATAAAAGGTTGTTCCCCGGCATAGATTTCAAGCTGCTGCGGGGAGTGCACATCAAAGATAAACGTGCCGCCCGGCTTCAACCCCCCATAAACTTGGGCAAAGGTTTGTTTCACATCTTCCTCTTCCAGCAAATAATTCAAACAGTCACAGAAAGAAATAACGGAATCCACCGCAGTTGGAAATTCCCATTCTCTCATATCCTGCTGCAGCCAAGTTACTGACCCATTAGCTTGGGCCCTCTTCATCCCACCCAACTTCTGCTGCCCGGCTGCCAGCATGTCCTCCGACAGGTCAATCGCGATGATTTCCAAACCCTTCTGCGCTAAAGGCAGAGTAATATTTCCCGTCCCGCAGCCTAAATCTACAACCGTTCGCGGATGCCCATACTTCTCCCAACACTGTTCCGCAAATTCAATCCATTGTCCATAAGGAACATCTGCCATCAACTTATCATAATAATAAGCAAATTGCCTATAAACCATGCGCCGCCCCCAACTTTATTCCACCGCTGTATTCTGCTTACTCAGAGACCTCATTCAATTCAGGCTTCTTCAGAAACGTAAACCCGGCTTCCTGATAAACTAAATTTTCCTTCATTAATTTACCGAGCGCTCTTTTGAAAGCAGATTTACTGATTCGGAATTGTTCGTTTATGCTTTCTGCTGATGAATCGTCTGTGAAAGGCATACTGCCGTCGGCTTGCTTGTGCAAATAGGCCAAAATCATTGCAGAATCCTCATCCCGGCCAACTTCCTTCTGTGAGATCATCGATAGGTTGACATGGCCGTCTTCCCTGACAAAGGTGACCCTGGCCTTGACCTTCTCACCCAGCCTCAGCGTTCGGGTTCGATCCGTTACATGAATCATTCCAATTACACCAAACCCAACCAAACCGCCCTCGCAAAGGACGAAAGTTTCCGTCTCCAGCGGATTATACACACGGCCTTCCACCCATTGATTCTTCCAAGTGGCCGGGGCACCGAAGGTTTTCGTCTTTAACTCCTTCACTCCCGCTAGCTTGGCCATTAATCTTCCTTGTCTATCGTGGGTCATTGTTGCATAAACCTTGTCTCCCCTAAGCGGCCTTAAAGCTGAATGATCCGGCAAATCGCTCATGGGCAGCAGCAGGTTTCTCCCGAGCCCGATTTCTAAAAAACAACCCAGACGGGGATGGATATCCACTACTTCCAGCAGAGCCAGCTCGCCCAATTGAAGAAGGGGACGTTTCATTGTTGCCGATAAACGGCCCTCTGTATCATGATACAGAAACACTTCCAGCCTATCATTCAACTTGACCTCGCGGGTCAGTTCCGTATAATGCAGCAGCACATCTTCTTCGCCATTCGACAGAAAGAAGCCATTGGGTGAAACCTCGCGTTTTACCTGCAATTCTACATAGTTTCCAGCCTTTAAGCTCATACGAGTTCAACCACTTTAGCATCGGACCAGAGCCGTTCAATATTATAGTACTCCCGCTCTTCACGGTGGAAGATATGAATCACCACATCCCCCAGATCCACCAGAACCCATCTTGCTGCGTCAAACCCTTCAATCCCCTTGATCTTGATCCCGTTCTCGTCCGCTTTTTTTCTTACCTCTGTGGCGATAGAGCGGACTTGAACGTCTGAATTTCCGGAGCAAATGACAAAATAGTCGGCAATTAATGAAATCCCTGTTAAATTTAATGCTGTTACTTTCACAGCTTTCTTTTCCTCCAAAGCTTCAATCACAATAGAGAAAATGGTGTCCGTAGTATTACCCATAAATCAGTCTCCTTAAAGTTATTTCGAATAAAAAATTAAATCTTAATTTTTGAGAAAAAACTGGCTTCGTAAGCATCATCTTAGTTATTTCGAATAAAAAATTGATTCTACATTTTTGAGGAAAATTTAATCAGGCTGTTGCGGGCCAGCAGCGTAAGCGGAAATATGGGCTTATGCTTAGATATTAAATAGAGCAGTGTTGTATCAAACCCCTCTGCCAGCGCTTTATCCAAACTGCGTTTAGCGAGCTTCCGGATGTCATTGACCCCCGGGAAATCTCGGCCCGGTTCTATATAATCGGCCAGACATACGACTTTGTCAAGTGTTGTCATATTTTCCCTGCCCGAAGTATGATAACGAATGGCATCTAGTATTTCTTCGTCCTCTATGCCAAATTCCTGTTTGGCTGCATAAGCCCCAACCGGTGCGTGCCACAACTCCCAATCACAATCCAACAGTTCTTGCGGAAGCCCTTGTTCCAAGATAACCTGCCGCATCTTATCCATGGGCCAATACTTCACATAATCGTGCATTAGCGCTGCTAAATCGGCCTTTACCGGATCCGCTCCATAGGTTTTAGCCAAACTGACCGCGGTTTTCATCACACCTAAAGTATGCACCCACCGCTTATTGGGTAATTCCTGCTTGACGGCCTTCATGATCTGGTCACGATTCATATAAATGATGCTCCTCTATATAATGCCTAACCTGCTCGGAAATTAAATACCGCAACGATTTATGAAGTCTGCAGCGCTCACGGATCCCACTTGCGGAAATATCCATTTGCGGCATGGGAACCATGGTAATCTTATCTTTTACGGGACCTGCCAGGGTGTGAAGATCACTCGAATATCCCGGCCTGGATAAGCCTATGAAAGAAATTAGCTGCACCAATTGATTTATTTCATGCCACTGCGGTAAGAATTGAATCATATCCGCCCCGATAATCCAGTAAAAGGTATTCCGCGGGTATTGCTTCAGCAGGATTTGCGCCGTCTCCATCGTATAGGAAATGCCGCCTTTGCGTATTTCTAAATCTTCTGCCCGAAAATCAGGATGACCTGCAATAGCTAATTTGACCATTTCCAGCCTTTGCTGCGGTGTAGCTCCGAGAACCTTATCCTTGTGCGGCGGCACGTTGGCTGGAAGAAACCAAACTTCGTCAAGCTTCATGGATTCCCGAGCTGTTTCTGCACCTATCATATGGCCGTTATGGATCGGATCAAAGGTGCCTCCCATAATTCCAATCTTCATGATCAACACCCCTTTTTATAAAAAAGACGAGATCCACCCTAGCTTCTGCTTCTAACTTCCGACTTCTAGCCTCTAATATCTAGTTAAGGCAGAACAATTTTCTTATGATCCTTCGATTCCTTGTATAACACAATAATTTTGCCAATCACCTGAACTAATTCCGCTCCTGCCCCTTGGGCCAGCTGCTCTCCCACCTCATGGCGATCATCCAAACAAGTATTCAATACCGTCACTTTCATTAATTCCCTTACTTCTATCGCCTCAACAATGTGCTGAATCAGATGCTCATTCACCCCGCCTTTTCCCACTTGAAATATAGGGTCCAAATGATGCGCAAGCGACCTTAGGTACTTTTTTTGTTTATTTGTTAACATGACTATGGACTCCCTATTGTAAAGTTATTTGTTGACTGCCCTGTAAACCCAGTTGTAAATATTAACGGGAAAAGCTCCGGCTAAATCACCGCATGACCGCCCGTTTTACGATTTAACAGGAATAACTCCTGTTATTTGGCTCAAATCTACTCCATGCGGGAGCGTCGCTGATTTTAGATGGAGGAATTCCCGTTATTTGTTGAGTGAAGGGATTATGCCAAGATTAACAGGAGCTTTTCCTTCTAATCTCATACGAAGCAAAGTTTATGTTGATTTATGAGAATAGCCTAAACGCCACCTGCGAAAGACTGCTCGACTACTTCACGCATTGCAGCGGTAGGAGCCGCCAGCCCCGTCCAATATTCAAAAGCATACGCGCCCTGATAGATAAACATACCCAACCCGCTGTGAACTCGGGCGCCTCTTTCCTTAGCCAAACCCAGCCATTTGGTGATTAGCGGATTATAGACCAAGTCGCTCACGATGAGGCCGGGGTGAAGAAAGGCAGGATTCATTGGCACCTCATCGATGTTCGGGTGCATCCCGGTTGATGTGGTATTTACGACTAGATCCACTTGGTTCATAACAGCTTTGATTTCATCTAATCCCATACCATAACAATCAACTGCAGACTCAAGTGCCGCAGCCAGTTCAACCGCTTTGTCGATGGTGCGGTTAGCAATCCAAATCTTTGACGGGTTAGCCTTGGCTAACGCATACACGATCCCCCTGGCCGCACCGCCTGCGCCGAGAACGAGAATACGTTTCCCTTCAATGGAGAAGTTCGTTTCCTCTTTCAAGGACCGCACATAGCCTATTCCGTCTGTATTATAACCTATCAACCGGCCGTTATCATTGACAATCGTATTAACTGCCCCTATGGCTCGGGCACTGTCATCGATAACGTCCAGATATTTCATCACTTCAACTTTATGCGGTATGGTGACGTTGATCCCGCGGAAGTTTAAGGCCTTGATTCCATAAACAGCATCCTTCAAGCTCTTGGGCGGAACATGAAAAGCTGCATAAGCTGCATTTAGGCCAACCTCTTGAAAAGCCCGGTTGAGCATTATGGGAGACTTGGAGTGTCTCACCGGATCCCCGAACACGCCGTACATCACCGTGCTGCTGTTAATACTGGAGTGAATCATGTTCATCTTCATTGTATTCCCCTTTTAATTAAAGGTAAGTATTCTGTACACCCTGACCTGTTGTGTTGAATGCTGGAACCTTTAGGTCCCTT
>DASWUO010000437.1:0-4076 GCA_036401615.1 Bacilli bacterium
CTGTTTCGACCTTACCTGTGAAAAACTTAAGTGTTACTTCTTCCTGCGGAGCAGCTGTTACTTCTGCTGTTGCTTCAGGCGTTACTTCTGCTTCCTTGTTGTTGTTGCCGGCACAGCCTGCAACTGTCCCCATTACCATCAATAAACAAAATACTAAAACCAATAACTTTTTTGCCACTTTGTAACCTCCCAATTTATTATTATTTATTTACTCTTTTATCTTACAGATATATCGCAACTAAGAAAATACTGTTTTTTTTGCATTTGGGTACGATTTTATACACTCGCTTAAGAAACATACAAAATTAGGCTGCCCTATTAAATATGTTTAATTCCATGGACATGTTCTTGTAGCGCTTGCGCTTCAATTTAGTGTAAACTTAATCCAAGGGATATAAAGGAATACGATTATACCTTTTAAATTTCCGGTATCAAGGGAGAATTGTATGGAAAACATAATGAATATGGATGAATTGATCTCTTCAGAAGACGAACTTAGATCTATAGTAGGTTATCCTAGCGATTTAGTTATTCGGAAAGTAATCCCCTTTCTTGATCAACATTGCAGGGAGTTTATTGCCCAATCTCCATTCTTAGTCATGTCGACTGCGGATAAGTCGGGCTTATGTGACGTTTCTCCAAGGGGTGACGACTCGGGTTTTGTGTTAGTACTCGATGATCTTCATATCATTATCCCAGAAAGACCTGGTAATCGAAGAATAGATTCGATGCGCAACATTATATCCAACCCCCAAATCGGATTGATCTTCCTGATACCTGGAATGGAAGAAACTCTTCGAATAAACGGTCAAGCATGTGTGACAAAAGATCCGGCATTGCTTGGTCAAATGCAAGTTAGTGGAAAAATCCCAACTCTCGGGATAGGTGTTAAAGTTCAAGAGTGTTATATACATTGTGCTAAGGCGTTTAAGCGGTCGCAACTATGGAATCCATTGTCATGGCCAAAGGAAAAGAGCTTGCCGAATGCAGCGCAAATATTAGCCGATCATGCCAATATAACAGGATATACTAAAAAAGAGATACAGGAACTGCTGGATGAAAGTTACACGAAACGTCTTTATTAAATTAAATCAAACTATTAGCAAATTTTCTTTCGATCAAAGCTTCAAGTCTGGAGCTATACTCGTCAACCGTGCTCCAATCCTTTGAAGCAATCAGTGTAAATAACCTCCCCGCGTACACCCCGCTTCCTTCATCGAGTCTTAATGGAAGCGTACCAGATGTATAAACCAATACACCTTCTCCGGTTTCGGCATTATACAAAATCCCTTCCCTATCCAATGCCGAGCAGATTTCCTTGTAATCGTGAGGCGAATCTAAAATCAGCTTAAAATATCGGGAAAATATTTTACTTTCTCCCAGAACATTCCCAATAAACGAAATATAGGTTGACAATGTGAATCTGCCGTTTATTTCAATAACAGGAATTATTGTACCCTCATTTGTTATAATTGAATCAATGCCTGCCACACCTGTGTATCCAATTTGAAATAAATACTTACCGATGATTTCCCCATACTCCTTATAAGTATTTAATATATCTTCGCTTACGTCGGCCGGCGACTTAGAACCGATATACACAGTATCTCTTAATATTTGCTGCTTTATAGAGAACACATCCACAGAACCTTCTTGAGAAATATAAATTTGAAAGTTGATATCTGCCTTTTTGGGATACCATCCTTCTACCAGCCATTTGGAGTTGGTCTCATTTCTAGAAAGCCTTGCTATTCGAGTTAAAATGGGCGATAACTTGTCTTCGCTCTCCACGATATATAATCCCTTGCCTGAGGCTCCATACGGTTCCTTAATGATGATTTTCTCAAAGAATGGTGCGTTGTTTACTAAATTATCATATTCTTGCTTGATTTCTTCAACTGTGCAGCATACCTCCCCTTTGCAAATTTCCAGTCCCAGTGTTTCAGCCACTGCTCTGTTGAATATTTTGTCATTAACCATTGCGTTTACCCGAGAAGGGGCAGCTATTATTTTCAAACCACAGTTTTCCGCTATTTGTTCTTCCAAGTAGGTAACGGCGTATGGCACAAAATATACATCTTCCTGATTCATGGCGATTCTCGCCAATTCCCTTAGGAGCCTATCATCCTTTAGTATCAGTTCAGAGATCGGGGATAACAGATCCGAACTTTCCGGTATTAAAATCCTTGGAATGGAAAAGCCTAATTGCTGTAGATTTATCAAATAGGCTTCGTCCGGCTTTTCACGAAGAATGATCACATCCTGCTCACGGCATATTAACAGATTCATCTCTTCCACTCTGTTTACAATCATATCCTCGTTTCTGTCGATCACGCCTGAATTCGCTTTATTCCAGTATTTTTCCGCACCTATATTCAATAGCCAAATAATCTTTCCCTTATGCCTATCTACAGTTAAATATTTAATTAAGTTAAATGTTTCAACCATTTATCGCTTCCCCCATGATTAGATCTATTATGAACGAAGTAATCGGCATTTCCCATTTTCTGATAGATGTATTGTTCAACATGGCTATTAGTGTTCATTAAAGCATTATTTACAAATATAATATTCGTGCTTTTTTTAACTTTTAAACCGGTAAACAATCTAATGTATTCTTTTTTCATCTTCTTTAAATAGTATAAATCTTTATTTTTAAGCCGTTTATTATATCGGATGAACTTATTAGTATGAAAAAGAGCTTTACCCCTAGTTTTTATTCGGTTATAACAAAGATGCGGAGGGGTATTATAAAAGAGCACCAAATCCGGTTTTCTTACATAGCGGAGCATAAGCCGGCCGATGAGCCGACCAGCCCCATTCACAGCGTCGCGGGATATAGCGGTGTAGATGTACCTGTCGGCAATAATAATGTGGTTTTTCTTTAATGATGGAATTATTACTGTAATGTAATCAATTAAAAAGCTTATCCATTGCAAAAGGCTATACACGAGCGGCGTTAGAATCCCAATTGCGTTCAGCATTTTGACAATCCTTCTTATAGTGTGATTGGAATTCCATTCTACTCTTATTGTTGTAATCCCCGCTTCATATAAGGATTGCGACAGCTTAGTAATGCTCTCGCTTTTCCCGGAGCCGCTAATTCCCTCGCATACCAATAAAAACCCTTTTGATGTGTTCATATCTTTTCTAAACTTTTATAGCGTTTCATATCAAAAAAACGTGATATCAAGTCTTTTTTCCATTGATATATAATAGTAGCGTCCCCGCCATCAACGACTTGCTCCAAATATTCGGTGTTTTCAGGCTTTATAGTTTCAAGCATTTCTATAAATCCTGTGTTCTCGCGGAGAATCGGGAAAAATGTCCGGGTATATTCCAGAGAATAATAACATTCATTAATAATATGATTATCCTTTATAAGGTTTACAAATAGATCCCAGTTGATTTCAAGACTTGAATCCGTTAAGAAGCCATAGATATCGATGAATTTATAAAGCCCTAAATCCCTTTGCCACTCCACCCAAGTGATAACTCTCGCTTCTTTAAACAAATGGACGCATAAATGGGCTAGAAAATACTCTTTGGGAAGAGAACTGATTTTCTGACCATCAGCAAACGTGTAATCTTCGGCTCCCTTGATAAAGTTTGCCACTGCTTGCTCGGTACCTTGCGGCATCCAGTCCAGAGAAAAGTTGATATCAATTTCAATGAGATTAATTCCCGGCTCATCAACAACTTTTCTAAACGGTACAACTTCCCCATAATTCATACGGTAGTTTATAAGCTCCCGTCTCGTAGCCGGAATGACTACATTCTCGTTTTCATCATGAAACCCTTGTACAAAGCCCAGTTCTTTAAAAACTTTTCCGCATTCAGTTAGATCATTAGCATTCAATAAGATGTCAATATCACTCGAAATTCTGCATCCAATGGGATAAATGGAATGGGCAAGTATCGATCCCTTAAGAAAGGCGTGGGGAATTCCGCTTTCGTTCATGGCTTGGGCAACTTTTGTGATATAACTTTTGTGCGAATTTGTTCTTTGCTCCTGGATTTGATGAATTAAATAAAGCACAAATTCAAATTCACGGTTAAAGAAGGGCGCACTAATT
>DASWUO010000438.1:0-3261 GCA_036401615.1 Bacilli bacterium
TTACATAACCTCCAGCAATTCCTAATAACGGCGTGATCAAAGCTGAAGCATGGAGGAATTCACTTTCGGAGATCACTGGAATAGTCCAATGAATATTCAACTCAAGTTCCGGAATATGTTTGGCCAATAATCCTAAATTAATTCGGCTCAAAGAGAGAACGGCATGAAGGGCAATCCAGGCTTCATCTTCCTCCATCGGGACCCATTCTATTAAGGTCGTGTGCCTTTCCTTGATGAACCCCGTTCGGGGGTTCAAATTCGCTTCAATCCAGCTTATATGCTTATGCAAGTCTTCTTTAACTTCCATGATAAAGGCCCTGTCATTGGTATACAGAAAATACTCCCACAAGTTGTTAATCCACCAGAAAGTGTAGGCTGATATACCGTTCATCCAATATCCGTAAGGCGTCTTTCCCAGTTCTGTAATAGATCGCTTCAAGATGGAGAAGTCATCCCACACCACATAATCTGTCTTGGCCGCAAGATAAAAGTCATAAGCCCAATTCAAACGGTCTCTCTTAATTCCATCCCATAACCCTAATTGGTGGCACACCTTATTTGTGTGAACAGCGACTTCATAAATGTCATTTAATAAAGGGAGATCCCCATGAAATGAGCCTATTTGCTGCATTTCCGCACCTACGGACTCAAATTCTATTTCTATATCAAAAGACTGCAGATTTCCCTTGTTAGTCACCGTGTCTAATATATAAAGCTGAAAAAACCGCAGGCCTTGAGGAAGAGTAACATAAGATTGGCCGCATGGGATAACAAACCATTCCGTTATACACCCTTGATACGAATCCAGTTCAAATAAGGATTCCGCACCGTTCCACAGGAGAGTCACCGCTTCCTTCCCAAGGTTTGTTGCTCTAAACCGGATATTATCCTCTTTTTTAAGGTCAATCCGGGTTTGAGGGGCTCCAGTTAAGTCATAGCTGTTTTGCAAAGTACGCTGGTTCTTCCAGTCCTCTTGCTTAAGCAAATGATAAAACAGGAATTTTTCCACCCTTACATTTTCCTTTAAATCTATCTTTGTGGTTTGTTTTCCCGATAGACTCAACTTCCATTCCAGGTTAAGACATTGTATGTGGTCTGAAGATATAATATCAAAGTGAGTTATGCGCTTTGCAACGATATCTCCATACCCCCCGGCAACAAACCATTCGGGACTGTTTTCCAGATCTCCATAAGGCTCCTCGCCCAATAGGCAGACGATCTCTGCTTTTGTTTCTTCCGTTTCCCAAGAACTATCGGTTGAAATCCATACATCTTTCCCCTGCAAGAAAGCGATACAGCCTACTGTACGATCAGATAAATAAGCATTAACCGGCTCTATGGCCATAGGGGATGTACAAGATATAGTCAATTTTAAGATGTGTTCTCCAACCTGGAGCTTATTGGGGAATGCGGCGATGGGAGTAAACACAGTTACATTCTGTGGATGCTCATCCCGCCTGCCTATCTCTATACCATCTAACTCAACGATGAGTGATCCAGTAAAAGCGGCAAAAAAATTGACATCATACGCTTCTTTTTCAATTGAAAACACCTTTGACAACGTTAGGGATGTTTTACTTGCCCGTTCAGGATGCCAAATCCATGAGGGCATGGAACAGGGAACTAAGCTTGTGCCGCTTTTCATGTCTATGCTCCACTCTATTTATATATTGTTTTATTCGACAACCGCTCGTTTTCAGAGCTATTTCAGCCCTTGACAGATCCTGACATCATGCCCTGCACATAATATTTCATACCCAACATAAGAACGATGACGGACGGGATACTTCCCAATATATATGCGCCGAAGGACAATCCGACATCCTGCCTTCCTGAAGTTGTTAAATTAACAGCTGCAATGGTAAAAGTCCTTTGGGATTCACTAAGAACGATTAACGGCCATAAATAATCATTGTATACCGCCAGGAAGGTGATAATCCCTACTGTAATCAGGACTGGCAAGGATAAGGGAAGGGCAATTCTGGAATAGAGATAGAATTCGCTGCCGCCATCCATTCTTGCTGCCTCAAACAATTCTTCCGGCAATGTCTCAAAAAAGGTTCTGCAGATAAAAAGCCCCAAAAGTTGTGTAAAGGAAATGTAGGGCAATATTAGACCCCAAAAACTGTGGGTTAGACCCATATTGGTGATAAGGGAATAAAGCGGCACAATCGTTAATATTCCGGGAATCATCATAACCGCTAAAAGCATCATAAACAGCGTGTTCTTAAAAGGAAAATGATGACGGGCAAAAACATAACCTGATAAGGATCCCAATGCCAGACTTCCTAAGAGAGTTATAGCACATACATATAGGGAATTACCGATACTGTCCATTACTGCGTCGAACGCACCAGTGAAATTTCCCCATTTAATGCTCTTGGGAATTTCCCAGAAATTAATTAAAATATCCAAGCTGTCTTTAGTCGACAGAAACAACAGCAGCAGGAGGGGTATGATGGTCAAGAATAGAAGGAAACACAATATGATAATAGCTATTGTTTTCGAAAAACGAGCTTTAGCCATGTAATTCCCCTCCTAATAATCTGTCTTCAAGAATTTTAAATTAAAAATCGTCAGGGCAATAATAACCAGGAATAAACATGTGCCGATGGATGCGGCATAGCCATATTCAGATGAGGTAAAAGCTACTGTATACATCGTTAAAGCCGGAATAACTGTTGCCGTTCCAGGACCTCCGTCCGTTAAAACAAGGATTTTCACAAAATCCTGCAAGCTGCCGATGATGACTAAGATCACGATGAGCTTAAACATGGGTATTAATAAGGGGATGTGCATTTTGGTAAAGACCTTCCAACCTGTCGCACCATCTATGCGGGAGGCTTCAAGGATTTCCTGGTTAAAGTTGCCGATCGCTGCATATAACATCAGGAAATAGATACCTGAAATAAAAGGGAAGCTCATAGCAATAATAGCCCATATGGCTGTTGTTGAATCCCCTAACCAAGCATTAGTCATAGACGATAGTCCGAGGAACTCCAACCCTTGATTGAGCAATCCATAAGTAGGATTATAGATGGAAAGCCACAACAAGATGGTTACAATTACAGGAACAAGCATAGGAAGAATAAACCCTGTCCTAAAAACGTATCTCCACCGGTTGCCCGGCAATAAATACATTAATTCAGCTGCGATCAGAGGGAATGCGATATGCTTAATGATGTCGGTGATTGTAAATATCAATTGATTTTTCACACTGACCCAGATGATTTGATCTTGAAAAATCCGCACAAAATTATC
>DASWUO010000439.1:0-5327 GCA_036401615.1 Bacilli bacterium
TCGTTCATTTCCTTCAAGTATTCATGGAGACGCACAATAAGCTACGGCTGGAAGATATTTAAAGACGAGAACCGAATCGGTGCCGTTGGTGTATGGGGACTAGCGTTGCTAATTATAGTCATTTCTTTTTTGTAAAGGTGGATTAGTACACAAATAAAGCCGGAGAAGACCCCGGCTTTACGTCTAGATTTATTTGCTTGGGCTTGCTCAAGGCAATATTGATGGTATTACTGTAGGAACTGGTGTCGGTAAATTAGATTTGTAATTATAAGAAGAAAATTCCTTTGTCATAAATTCAACAATCAAATCATTTGCCAACTTTCCGCGAATGCTCGATTTTACTTCATCAAAGGTTCTCACCGATCTTGATTCCACTTTCATAATATGATAACCAGAAACACCGGCAATAGGCTCACTGATTGTGTTGAGAGGCAGTTCTAATGCCGCTTTCTTAAAATCTGCAACAAATTCGTTTACTTCCACTTTTTCATATTTGCCGCCATAGTCCTTAGAAACCGAATCATCTGAATATTCCTTGGTTAGTGCGACAAAGTCACCGCCATTTTTTAACTTATCCTTTACTTCCTGTGCTCTTCTCAGGGCTTCCTCTTTAGTACGCAGGTCCTTTTCTTGGGCAGGATCACTCGGATCCTTCTGCGCTATTAACATATGAGATAAAGTAACAACAGCAAAAGCATTTGGGTCAGCTTTTACCTTTTCGTCAAAGTCATCTGTCACCTGCTGATCCGTCACTTTATTGGAAATATCCTCTATCGTTGTTAATGTCAATCGAAAATATTGTTCAATATCAGCAAATTCTAGATTAGCAGCTATTAAATTTTTCTCAAATTCTTCCCTGTTTTTCAAATCCATCTGATTTATGGGATCGATTTGCTGCTTTACTTTAATTTCAGCAGCGCTCTTGCTCTGTTCTGAAGCATGTGCGGTTAAAATTTTACTCATGACCAATTGCTTCAAAATGAACTCTCTAAATGCAGGGATATCTTTATTCTGTGCTTGACTTGGATTTATAAAAGTCAATGCATCGATAAATTTCTGCAATTCAACTTTTGTTACCTTTCCATCTTTATAAGTTGCTGCAACCTCGTTATCTGGAGTCGTGGTTTCCATGTTGATATTTGGTGAAATTAACACTTCTTTCTGTGTACAGCTGCTTAGCATGAGAACAACCAGTATGGTTGAAAACAACGAAGTGATCCAACCTGTTTGTCCATTTTTCAACATGTTTTTAATCTCCTTTTGCCTCAGTATTCATGTACTTGCTATATCACAGAAGATTAAAGATTAGAAAAGGAGATATTCTTCAGGTAGCATAGCTACTTTTAGATATCTCCTTTTCAATTTTCAGTAAACCTTGTTCATTTCTTTTATTTTATTGCTTGGTTATTCTGACATCATCGATATGAAGTATAGTTCCGCCAGGGGAATTGACATAGAACCCGACGTCGATCTGTCCGTTCGTAACACTAATATTGCTGATGCTGATATATTTCCACCCTCCGCCAATTGAAATGTTCTGGTATATCGCAGTTCCGCCATAGTTAGTAATTTCCGCTCTGGCCGTAGTCGGTGTCGTCTCGCTCATCTTGACCCAAGCCTCAAATTTGTAAGTGGCGTTGGGAACACTGATAACCTGATGGATGCTCTGCTGATACGCGGAAGATAAGTAGAAGTAAGCCCGTTTGTCTCCTGTCCACGGAGGTTGCGGCGGGTGGCTCCCCGTACCGGTATCAACGCCGTAGGCAAGGGATTGAGTGCTCGGATGCCATTCAGTCCAGTTGCTGGCATAGTTGGTATCCCTGTCAAATCCCGGGTTGTCGAGCAAATTCTTCTCGGACTCCGGAGTTCCGGCCGCTACCGATGACACCAGAATGCGGTCGAGATTGACATTGCCGCTGTCGGCGGAATCGTACTTGTAAGCAATTGTGTTGTCTCCGGCATTCAAGGACAACGTCTGCACATTATCTTGCCATACGTCCCAATTGCTGCCCGGACTTGTCAAGCTTGCTTGCGCAACATCGACGCCATTGACGTAGGTGCTCATCGTCTTGGTGCTGCCCGAGCCATTGGCATAACGTAAAGCAATCTGATAGTTTCCTGCAGTCGGAACATGGACATTGAATTTCACTTCCGCTCCAACTGTGGTGATGCCATCTACAAAAGCATTGCCTGAATAATATTTTTTATCCAGATTTTTCTTTGCTCCGCTGGAAAGCGCAGCGCTTTCGGCTTCATATTTGCCTACGGCAGGATCGAATGGAACGGTGATATAGTCAAGATTCACATTCCCCGTATCTCCCGCATCATTATAATATTTATACGTGATGGCGTTGCGCCCGGCTGTTAGCGGGATCGTCTCGTTTTGTGAAGCCCACGTATCCCAGTTTGCAAGGTTGGCCAGACTGGTTTGTTTCACTCTTGCGCCGTTAATGAAAATACTGACGGTTTTCGCGGAGCCCGTTGCATTGGCATAGCGCAATGCAACGCTATAGTCGCCGCCTGTTTTGACGTCTGCATAAAAAGTTGCAGCTGCACCGGTGTTATTGAAGCCTTCAACAAAGCCCGATCCTGAGTAGCCGGTATGGTTTGTATTGACAGTGGCTTTCGTGCTTGTCGTATTGCCGGAAAGAGATGCCTCTTCGGCTTCCAGTTTCACGGAAGTCGCCGATACCGTTGCGCTACCTGTTACAACGATGCTCTTGGAAGATGTGCTGGCTGCCGTTACTTTCACATAGGTGACGTTGCCATACACGTCTTTGCCAGTGGCCCAGCCTTCGCCGGTAGCCGCTTTAAGGGCATTGAGATCAGTATAAGAGGTAAGGGCTGAACTATTGCTTGTTACACCCGTTCCTGCTTTGCCATGAATTTCGACGATATAGTTTTGAACCGACGGAATGTAGGTTCCTGACTTGGCGGCGATATTGAAGCTGATTCCGTTTGTTCCATTATCCTGCGCCGTCATAGATTGCTTAAAGTGCGTGCCGCTTTCGTAATTGTAGCTGGCTCCGTCATCATCATAATACGTAAAGCTGGTTGCCGCAGTATCCGGGAATACATCCACATGAACACTGGTGATGGAACTTTGGCCAATGTAATCCAGTACTTTCTGGGATGGAATAATCGCGCCTTTCTTGATGAAGAGCGGGATATCGCTCAAGGCTTCGGCATTTACAGGATACTTGATCGTTTGTCCTCCCGTATAAGTGATGCCTCTGAAATAATCGGTCCATGTCCCCGCAGGCAGATAAATATCCTTCAACGTTTGTTTCTTATCGACGACCGGAGCTGCGAGCAACCAATCACCGAACATCCATGCATCTGAGTAATTTTTCACAACTGGATCGGACGGGTAATCGAAGATCAATGGTTTTACGAGTCCAAGTCCGTTCTCATAGGCGCTTCTTTCATACGTATACATGTAAGGAATCAGCGAATATCGAAGATGCATCGCACTCTTGGCCGCTTCTTCCGCTGTGGTTCCATAATACCATGGCTGCCGTTGATGATTTAAGTTGCCGTGTACCCTGAATACCGGGGTAAGCGCGGAGAACTGCAGCCATCTGCCGTATAGCTCCGGAGTCGGATTGAAGTCGGATGGGGCGAATCCGCCCGAATCCATCCCCCACTTGGGTTGTCCGAGGTTAATGGAGGAGAGCATGACTGTGCGCTGATCCTTCATGCCTGAGGCCCAATCCACTCTGTCATTCTTATAGAAGTGGGTGCCGATATCGCCGGACCAGAACGTTGTCGCATACCTCTGTGCACCGGGGTAGAAGGTTCTGGCAGTTTGCCATACCCGCTTGCTATTGTTGGTATACGTTCTCTGGCCTTCATACATCGCTTGAGATAGATGACCCGTCGTAAAGTTGCCGAACCAGAATTGTGCGGAACCGGAAGACACTTTATCCGTCTCGTCATTCCACCAGCCTACAAGTCCTTTATCATAGGCATCCTTCGAATGATCCCAATACCATGTTCTAGCATTAGCATTGTAAGGATCGATACTTCTAACCATAACAGGAACGAAATAATCTTGGTATTCATTATGGCCAGGATACCAATATCCTCCGGCATTAGCGTCATTATACTGGACTGTCCGGGCACCTCCGCTGAGTTGGGTAACGATCCTCGGCTTCGTGATGCCGATCATTTTGACGCCTTTGCTGTCCATCGTTGCTTTCAGGGTTGCGCCGGCATCGGGGAATTTCGTTGTATTCCACGCAAATTCGCCGTAATTGTCTTCCCCGTATTTCTTCCAATCGTAATCAAGCGCGTAGGCGTCAATCGGAATATTTTTGGCTCGGTACGTATCGATATTATTCAATGTTTCCGTTTGATCCGTACCCCATTCAAAGTTCATGAAGCCTAGAGACCACTTCGGTAAAATCGGTGATTTACCG
The DNA here is from genome assembly GCA_036401615.1 of Bacilli bacterium. Taxonomy (GTDB): domain Bacteria; phylum Bacillota; class Bacilli; order Paenibacillales; family DASWUO01; genus DASWUO01. Next base: position 4,422 of record DASWUO010000439.1, read on the forward strand.
GTAATTTCGGCAACACCCGACATGATCTCCTTCGGATTTCCGACGATCGCATAATATTCTACATCATTCTTGCTGTAACGGCGTCCTTCTGTCGGTGTGCTTCCGTATTTAAATTCCAGTTTTCCTGTAGAGTCATGCGTGTATGGGTATCCGCCGTCGCTGTCCACCAGGATGCCATATCCGGAAGTAGACCACATAAGAGGGCCGCCCCCGTCCCCTTGATGGCCCGCCTGGGCAGGCTCACTGCTGGTATTTCTTATAATATCAGTTGCAGATTCATTGGCATTCGTGCTTCCGATGCCATAAATATTCTGACGGCTGGCATGCAGAAATTTAATGCCATCGTTGTAAACACCGCCGCCCGACGGCTCCCACAGCAGCGTGGTTCCATCCGCCTTTTTAATAGTTACACGGGTCGGGGTCTTGGTAATTTCCACCTTCATTTTGCTTGTTGTAATCGTAATCGGATCCCCGGTTGTATTGATCGTTGCTCCAACAGAGCTCCATACTTTGTTAGGATCGATCATCGGAGTATCCGCACTTGGCGTTACATTATTGGGCCGGTAAGACACTTTAACGATATCGCTTTGCAGCACATCAAAAATCAGTTTGTCGTCATTTGGCAGCGTCCCGTTATCAACGGTTAACGTAAGGGTGTCGCCCAAAACCGAAATCCCCGTTACATTGCCAAGAGCACTCGCATAAATCTGGTCGAGATCCATATAATCCAGATTAAGAGCCCCGGTGTTGGCAGGATTATTCCACATGGTTATGGTGTGCATGCCCGGCTTCATCTGCACCTTAAATTCGGCTATGGCCCAGGTACTCCAACTGCCGGTTGGATTTAAGGTAATGTATCCAACATAGTTTCCGTCCAATACAATGTCCCGTGTTGCCGGATCGGCT
>DASWUO010000440.1:0-5696 GCA_036401615.1 Bacilli bacterium
ACTACAAGGGTATCTTCCATGGTTGATATTTCATTAAGGTTTTGGTTAAATTGGCCGATATTTTCTTTGTTTTTGCGAATGTCTTGGGCATTTTCTTCCATCTGTTTCAACAGCAGGTTTATTTCTTGCCTGCTGCCTTTAGGTTTGTACAGCTGTTCCATTTCGGCAGTCAATCTGCGTTCAGCCTGCATAATGGTATGCCCTCCGGCGCCAAACCCGGCGCTGAACAAGTAGGCGCTGATTTCATCGGACTGCAGGGAGCGTATTTCCTGCAGCTCGCTTAAGCTAAACGCAAACAAGCTGCGGAAGAGCTCCGCGGTGATGCCGCCAAGCAGCTGCTGGAGCTTGGCCTCGCCCCCCGATGTGCCGTCATCGCAGGTTACTTGCACGATTCCGGCTGCTGATCGTGCCCGCCCATTCGGATTGACGCCGCTGTCGCTGCGCTCAATCCGAAAACGCCTGCCCTGGGCGTCCACCAGGATAAGCATCCCTCCATGCGCGCCGCCATGGAGCGGTTCAAACCTTTCCGCCAACCGCGCACGCGTCGGAAAGCCAAACAAGACGGACCTAATGAAGCCCATCAGCGTGCTTTTGCCTGCTTCATTAGGTCCGTAAAAGCAAGTCAGCGGTGCATCCAGACGGAAGGTGGCATCACGCCAAATCCCAAAGCTGCGCACTTGGATTTCCGTGATTCTCATTCTTCCCGCCCCGCTTCCGCTGCCAAGACATCCACCGCGAGCTCCACAGCCGCTTGCAGCAGTTCTTTCTGCTCTTCGATCCCGGGAGCAGGCCAATATTTCCCCGCCTTAGAATGAGACGTCAGAGAGAGAAGTGCCGCTTCTGTAAAAGCCTGCAGCTTCAATTCGCTAAAGGCTTCTTGAACTTCTTCTTCCCCCATCAGCGAACGGGAGAAACGAAGGAGATCGCCCAGAAAGCTTTCCTGTTGCAACAACTGATCCATATCAACAGGGATTCCGGATTGCACCTTAAAGGATTCAATCCAAACAAAACTTGCTTGATCATCATCTTGGGTAAGTTTTGTTTGATCATCCCGCAATTCAGCCAGCAGTTCTGTTAAGTAAGATCCTTGCAGCATAGGATGTAACAAACCTCTGCCCTCGAGAGTAAATCGGACGATGGCCGAACGGCCATCGGTTTCCTCCTTGATGTCTTCCATATGTTCTTCGATCAAGTCCTTGAGCTGCTGTTCCGTAGTTAATCCCTTGATGGAAACCGATTGACCCACCCATCGAATAGCATCCACCGCATGAAAGGCCAATTCCGTTGTGCCGTATTCGGAGACTTTTACAACATAACAGCCTTTGGTCCCCTGCTCTTTGATATGCCTTCCTTGAAGGTTGCCCGGGTAAACCACGTAAGGTTCCTCATGAAGAACAGCCCTTTGATGAATATGGCCGAGCGCCCAATAATCGATCCCTGAACGAACCAATTCCCCTTTGCTGCAGGGAGCATAATTGTCATGGGAAGGATCCCCATCCACATTCGAATGAAGCAGGCCAATTTTATAAACGGCTTCTTGTTTCACTTGAAAATGCGGCAATAAATTAACGGTCACCGCTGCGGCGGGGTAAGAAATGCCATAGATCTGAGCCAGCAGTTCTCCTGCTGCATTATGTACAGGAACCATTCCGGCATTCTGGGATCCAAAAAAATGCACGGTCTCCGGCCAATCCAATGAAGCTCTGCGCCCATCCTCGGGATCGTGGTTTCCATGAATAATAAACACCGGAATGCCCTGCTCGGACAGCTTCACAACCGCTTGCTGGAAGCGGATTTGCGCTCTTAAAGAACGATCCGCCAGATCATAAACATCCCCGCTGACCACAACAAAATCCACCCGTTCCTTAACCGCCAGTTGAACCAGGTTCTGTAATGCGGCAAAAGTAGATTCTCTCACCTTTTCCCGGATCACTGCAGGCACATTCACCATTCCGCGAAAAGGGCTGTCCAAATGTAAATCAGCCGTGTGCATAAAACTGAAGGACTTCATAGTATCAGCTCACTTTATCAGCATCATCATCGTTCAAAATTCAAATACATCTTCTTCATCTGGTGGATGACCCGGTTGAGCGAATAGGTTTTCATTGCCTTTTCTTTCGCTGCTCTGGCCAGATTGTACCGGAAGCTCGGATCAATCATTACCTTCTCCAAGGCTGTACTTAAAGCCATGGCATCATCTGGGGGAACGAGCAGCCCTGTCTTCCCGTTATCAATCTGTTCACTGATCCCGCCAACGTCTGTTCCGACAAGCGCCAGCCAGCACAGTGCGGCTTCGGCAAAAACCGACCCAAACGCTTCCGCCCTGGAAGGCAATACAAAGATATCAAAGAAAGGCATAAACTCCTCAGGATGCAGCATATATCCGTAAAAAATCGTTTCCTCATAAATATTAAGCTTAACCGCCATTTGTTCTAATTCCTCACGAATGGGTCCATCGCCGATGATATGGAGAACATAGGCAAAGCCTTTCTTTTTCAAATCAGCACAAGCCTCTAATAAAATATCAAGCCCCTTGGCCGGAACAAGACGGCAAACGGTAATCAACTGCGGAACAGCATTGTCATGCGGGTTAGGCCGAAACCGTTTCTCGTCAAACCCGTTAGGTATGACTTCTATAAGCTCTGCTGCCTTTACGAATCCTGAAAGATAATTTCTAAACGAATTGGAAACCGTCACCATCCGATCCACTTTACATTCCAGTTCCCTGTACAGTGAAGTCAGAAATTTCGTTTCAACAGAGTCCTTCTCAATCTTCCCGTTAAGCGCCAACTCAATCTCATAACTTGAATGCACGGTAACCAATACCGGGGTTTGCGGAAAAACTTGCTTCATGACTAAGGCTGCAATCGGATGATGGGCATGAATTAAATCGTATGATTTAGATTGAAGCCGCATTCGGGTCCACCACAGATAATCTTTATAGGTTTGCATATATTTATCAACCGTTGGGTTGCCTGCAAGTGAGCGCCAATCGAAAGTCTCGAACTCTACCTCCTCCGTACCTTTGCTGCGGACCCGTTTGGGCAGTGAAAAAAGCTCCATTTCCCAACCTATCTTAATAAAACGCTCTTGAATATAGGGAATCATCGAGGAAACCCCTCCCGGTTGCTCCGGCGGAAAAAATAAAGCCTGCAATATGTTCATTCAAATCCTCCTGCGCCATGCATGATCTGCTAAACTATTATTTCAATCTATTGTAACTTGAAAAGGCACCAAAAGGAAAGTTCATGTGTTACAATCTTAATATTATCTTTCATTCTTAAACGGAAACAGGAGCCGCTCTTATGGAAATGACAGATTTATTCTTAGGCTCGGCCGGACGCATTTTCTCTTCAACCTGCATTATGGTCATATTGGTGATGATTTTTATAGTTACCATAAGATTATATGTCAGCAGAGGAAAAAAAGCGTATAAATCCTTCTCCATCTCTCTCATTTTCATTATTATACAATATCTCTTGTTAATCGGATTAGAACTTTGGAGCCAGACCAGCAGCCTCACCCTCAAACATATTGCCGAAATGCTGCAGATTATCGCCTTTATTTTGATTAATATGGGGATTTACCAACTGTATAATGCTTCTAAGATTAAGGCATATGTGTACTTCTACAGTTTTATAGCCTTTGCCATCGGGCTCTCCGCCATCCGTTTCTATACTTTTCACCAAGAAAAGAATCCCTCTCCCTCCTTCATCCTGTTTCATGATATTTGGAGCGAACTGTATTTAGTCACCCTGATCTTTCTGTGCTTTTACTTAATTTCTCCCTATATCGGACAAAGAGTGAAATACCAATTCGGCCTGACGGTGTACTTTATTGTACAGCTTTCCCACATCATCAATGTGTTTATCCTCGATCAACTTGAGCCTGTTCTATCCGTTACCTATCATTTCCTGCCCATCGTTTATTATATCATCGTGTTTATTTTTATCTTTGACCGCGTGGTTGAACTGCTTCAAGCGATCTACAAATCTTCCATTACCGATGGTCTAACCGGGCTGTATAACCGCCAATATTTCTTGAGACAGGTCACCCAATATGTGAAAAATCAATTAAAAGCCTCGGTGATCTTCTGCGATATCGATAATTTTAAAAAGTTAAATGATACCCAAGGCCATCAGAACGGGGATGAAGCCCTAAAGCAGGTCGCAGCAATTCTTATTGAGGAAAGTGAAGAGATCGGGATGGCCGGCCGGTATGGCGGTGAGGAGCTGGTTGTATTGGTAACAAACCCTTCAGTGGATATTGAGAAATTTGCGGAAACCATTCGGATGCGGATTGAGCGGGAAACCATTGTCACGGTAAGTGTAGGCTGCAGTAAACACCGGAAAGGAGTGCATCCTGCCGACTTGATTAAACAAGCGGATCAGGCTATGTACCAATCCAAAAAATCGGGTAAGAACAGAGTGACGGTTTACGGAGAGCAAGTTTTATAGGATAATCAACTTGTATTCGCTTTATTATTCTATCACGAACAAATCCTCGATCGACTTGTCCAACAAATCACTGATTTTCTTGGCTGTGGCCGGACCTACGCATTTAATTGACCGTTCCAGAAGACTTATGTAAGCATGACTTAAACCCAACTGCCTGGCGAATTCCCTTTGGGAGTAACCTTTCAGTATACGTGTTTTAACGATAACACCCTTCTTGGCATAAATCTTCATTAGCCGTAGCCCCCGTCCTATCAAGTCGAAATCCTGTTCTTATTCTGTTCTCATTATATCTTCTTTTATTTACTTATGCAACCATTTATGTTTACTATTGTTTTTAACGTGGTTTAATTTTTTTATTATTGTGATTGAAATTACTAAAGTAAACTGTTATTATTAAAACGTTAACTAATGTTTACTTTTCTATACTAAGCATAAGCCTGCGAAACAAGTTTTTTCTCAAAAAATAATGGCCTATCGAAATAACTTTTAGGGGGAGATCATGATTTTTTACAGTGAGTTAAAGGATTTGCGCAAGGTTAAAGGCTTTACAATCCGCGAGGTAGCCGAACGTTCCGGTGTGTCCTCCGCTTATATATCCCAATTGGAGAACGGCAACCGCGGAGTCCCCTCACCCGACATCCTATTGAAACTCTCAGATGGGCTTAGCAGTTCTTACTCGGATTTAATGAAGATGGCCGGTTATTTGGATGAATTGAATCCCGCCGTGTCTGAACAAGCCGTGAAGAATCCCATCAATCTGCGCCGCTTCCTGCGTGACAATGAATTGATCTATGACGGAATTGTTTTAACAGAGGAAGACAAAGAGCGTGTCGAGCGCCTTCTCGCCGCCTTATTCTGGAAGGAATCCGAGAAAAGAAACCAAAGTTAGATTTATTTTGTGACAAATCAACTAACTCCTGCTAGGCCCTTTTAAGTTCATTTTAGGGAGCTTGATAGTTTTTACGGAACTGGGGTGCGTTATTTTCCCGATTCACCCTCATTTGACTATCTCACGGAACTACATTCCGCTATTTAGCCTAATTTCTGTTGATTAGATCATAATTTGCTGAAATAAGGTATTGGAGATCCTCAAACCAACTATTATCAAGCTTATTATAAAAATAAAGGCCTGGAGTTCCGTAATAACAAAAGTTGAACGGTTAGTTAGTCCTAAGAATAGGCTTAATTAAGCAAGTTTTCTCAAAAACTTAAACCTTTTATTCCAATCGTGGAAGAAAA
>DASWUO010000441.1:0-4573 GCA_036401615.1 Bacilli bacterium
ATATTCAATAAGGTGGATTTGCCGCTGCCGCTATTGCCTATAATGGCGGTCAATTCCCCTTCTTCCACATGCAGATCCAATCCTTGCAAAGCCACTACCTCTAAATCGGCTGTCTTGTAGATTTTCACCAAGTTGTCGCAGTGTATCATGGGCTAATCCTCCCCCAGCTTAACAGCCTGATGAATTTTGATCCGGGACAACAAGTAACCTAGAATAAATAAGCCTAAACTGATCATGATCGTGATAATCACATAAATTTTCAAGAAATCTCCAGAGTCAAAAGAAACCTCAAACGGTGGAACCTGTGACACCATATTGAATGAAATTTGGAAAAACGGAACAAACAATTGACTGGCATAATTCCCTGTCAGGATCCCGATAAGAATGGCTGCCCCGGATGTTAAAATTTGTTCTGTGGTTAACATAGCAATGAGCTGGGAGAAGGAGATCCCCATTGCCCTTAAGATACCAAATTGCAATGTGCGGCTTCTCATTGACAGTACCCAATACAGGAGAAATCCAATAAAACTAATCAAGATCGAAATGACGAATCCCAGGGTCATCATACCATTGATGGCCAGTTGATAAGGGTCATTCTTCGCTGAAACCAGTTCCTCGCGGGTATCGATCAAGGATTCTACAGGAATTTTCTTCTCGAGAATTCCGTCAAAAAGCTGCTTTCTTGATTCAACACCCGGCTTTAACTTAAGCCAAACCTGATAGGGTTCTAAGGCAAGATTGTTCTGAATGTATTCCAGATTTCCTACAACGAGCATCGGTGCCTTCTGTTTGACATCTTGGGGATTGGGGTTAAAGGACGGGAAAAAATCAACTATACCATAGACGATAAAAGCTTTAGAATCCACACCTTCCCATCCCACATAGATATAATCCCCGGTTTTCACACCTTGCTGCGCAGCTAAAGTCTTCGATATAAGCACGGCTGAAGGTTCTCCGGCAATCAAGTTTAAATAGCGGTAGTAATGGTGATCCAATAAACCGTCCTTCAACCATGAAGCTCTGCCAAAATCATCTGTATCTACGCCCATCAATCTTGCTATTCCTGATTCCGCTGCACTCACATAAACACCGTCTTTAATAAACACCTTGGCGGCCTCTTCAATCCCCGGCAATTGATCTACAAGCTCAAAGGGAGGTTCGGTAAACTGCACCTTTTTCTTAGGTCCCGCTTCTGCTTCTGCCGGAACCGGCATCCCTGGAACCGGCGGCGGCGGGGCGTCATTCTCCCAGCGGACATTCAAGATAATATCGGCACCGTTCTTATAATTCACTTTATCTTCGATATTCTTATTCATGGTTCTTGCCGCACTGGCACTGAAGATTCCGGTGGCAATCGTAATGATTAGAAAAATCATAATAAATTGATACTGCCCGCTTGCACGCCCAACTTGAATCATCGTGGAATAAATCCCCGGAGGCCACCACTTACGGCCCAACCAATGAAGGATACGGATAAACCAAGGGTAGATTCGCAGTATGAATAACCCCAGGCCCAGAATAAATAAGGCCGGCACCAAGAATAACAGGGGGTCGATCTTTAAACGATCAGAATCTAATCCTAAAGAAACCAAATCCTTCATCCGGCGCTGAAAACTAATAAATCCATAGAAGGCAGCTGCCAACAGAAATATGTCAATATAGAATTTATGCCAGAATGACTGATGATGTTGACGCGCCATTTGTTGTTTATGGCTTACAATGGATACTCGCGTGGCCAGAAACGAAGGGATTAAAGTCATTACCAATGAACTGGCTGCAGCTATTAAAGCATATTTATAAGTTTGATCATTTAATTCCGCTTGAAGGGACGACCGCTGCACAAAGGAAAGAAATCCGTTGGATGCCCCCAAAATCTTCGTTAACCACAACCCCAGATAAGGTCCCGTCAATATGGCAATCACGCCCAATATGAGCCCCTCGATCATATACCCAGAGAGAATTTGGAAGCGGCTGGCCCCGCGGCTGCGCAGCACCGCGATTTCTGTTTTTTGCCGTTCTGTGATTAGATTGGACACCATAAATAAGTAAAAAGCAAGCATGATCATAACCGGTACATTTAACGACCATAACATTAACATGAGTCTTTTCTCCCTTTCTGCATATTCACCCAGGGTTGTTAATGCATTAGACTTTATAGAATAATTGGTAAACCGATTTGACAGCATGGTTCGAATTTTAGTATGGGTGTCTATATAGCTTTGGATGTTGTCCAGTCCCATATTGGAATAATCCAGAGCATAATACCATCGCGAGAATAAGACAGGCAGCACATTGGATGTTGTAAAATCGGATTCAAACAGCTCATAGTTGATAAAGAAAGTGGATTGGTAAGTATTTAAGTTGGCCGCAGACCAATAAACAGAATCGTATGTTTTCTTATCGATAACGCCTACAGGTTTTATCGTTAATTCAATGTGGGTGGATTCGTCTTTCAGTACAAATTCATTGCCCAGCACCATTTTTAATTTATTTAACGCCTCTTCCACTACTAAAGCTTCGTAAACGCCGTCCACTTTATTTTTGGCTGGAAGACGCCCGTCTACAAGCCTGACATGATCCTCCAGACCGGACATAGCTCCAATTTCGGCCAACCTTTTTATCTTAGGATTAATTAAATCAGGAAATAACGGAAGGAAATTATATTTCTTGGTTTCTCTCTCCTGAACATACTCCTTCACAGGAAGTGAGAAGCCGGGTTTAGCCACATTCGCCATATTGTAATCTATATATTTCAAAAGCTTGGGAACATTCTCTACTTGAATATCACCGCCAAAATACGCAGAGGAAAGATGGGCTCCAGGATAGCTGTTTGTATTCTTCTGCAAGTTTTCTAAGTCCTTGACCAACATTCTTTGCAGGATGGATTCTGTATAGATCGGTATGGAGGAAACCAAAGCCACTGTAAGAATTAATCCCAACAAAAGGGTGAGCTCCAACCATTTGTTCTTTACCATCTTGCGCAAGATCATGACTAATAATGCCACTGAGGGGTTGCCCTCCTTCGATCCAATTTATTGTAAAATAACCTTCTGGCCTTCTTTTAACCCTGAAATAATCTCTACTTCAATGGCCGATTTAATGCCGATCTCCACATCATATTCGATCCGCCGCTCGCCATCCAAAACCTGGACATAATTGCGCCCCAGATAGGACCGTAATCCCCGGTTAGGAATAATCAATGTGTTGTCTTTCTTCAAAGTTGTGATGATGATATCCACAGAAGATCCAAAGGTGGCTCCTTCCGGAATGCTGTCCACGGAAAGGTAAAGGGTTTTCTGGTATCTTTCCTGAAGTTTTTTGTCTTGAACCACAGGAGCGGAAGAAGGTGTTTGGACAACCTTCGCTTTATAATTAACATCCTTAAATTTTACTTCGGCTTCCATCCCCAATTCCACGTTATCCAAATCGTTCGGATTGGAGGTTTGGTAAGATAATTTCATCTGAGAAATATCGGCCACACTTACGATGACCTTGAAAGGTTCAATCCAATCCCCTTGTTTCATTTCCTCCACGAAAGTGACTTGCCCGTCTATCTCCGAAAGCAGCTGTTTGCTTGTTAAATTATTGCGTGCTCTGGTAAGTTGATATTCTGCAATATCCAGCTCCATGGTTCTTAATTTAATGGATTGGTTGTTCCTTTGCGCTTTGGCCTCGGCAAGCGCGATCTTTGCCTTTTCATACTCAAGAAGCTTATATTTCAAGTCTAGATCAAGGCCTTCCATCTCAAACTGAACCAGCACATCTCCTTTGCTCACCATATCTCCAGAGCTTACCTTCACTTCTTCCACCCGGCTGCCTGAAAACTTCAGTACATGATAAGCTGTTTTGTTCGGTTCAAACGATGCAGTGCCTTTGATTTGCTTGGTGATGGTTCCGATCTTGACCTCATAAATTTCATAATTTTGTTTTACTGGTTTAATTAAAGGCGGTTTTAAGGCTTCATCTTCTTTAGGGAGCAACGAACAACCGGCTATCAGCACCATTGAGCAGGCCGCGATCAGCCCTAAACTTAAATATTTTTTACCCTTGATCCACAATTTGTCCATCCTCCAATGCATAAACTTGATCCACAATCTCCATAATAGCCGGGTCATGTGTCGTTAAAACAATTGTCATCCCGTCGATTTGCACAAGATCCTTGAATACCTTCATGATCTGCAGGCCCATCCGGCTGTCTAAATCCGCAGTAGGCTCGTCCGCAAGAATTAATTTTGGCTTATGTGCAATGGCTCTGGCAATGGCTACACGCTGCTGCTCTCCGCCGGATAATTCAAAGGGACGGTGTTTCATTCTTGATTTGAGGCCTACAAAGTCCAGGGCCCCTTCGGCCATTTGCTTGTAATGGTTAGGGGAAATTCCGGCAATCCTTAAGCCGAATTCGACATTCTCATAGGCAGACATAAGCGGCACCAGAGCAAAAGATTGAAAAATCAACCCCAACTTCACTCTGCGGATTTCCGCACGCTGCTTATCTGTTAATTGCGTAATCTCCTCATTGTCCAAATAAATAGATCCCTCGTTGGGCCGGTCCAGGGCACCAAGTAAATTAATC
>DASWUO010000442.1:0-2119 GCA_036401615.1 Bacilli bacterium
AAGAAGTGCAGGCAGCTGCCTGCACAACGGCAACTATTGTGAAGAAGTTACGTAGTAGTAAGTAAGCAGCAATGCTTCAAGATGTTTAGAATCTATAAATAATGGACAAATAATAAATAACAGAAAGGATTATCGGAAATACATGCAAGAAGATCATTTTGCAAATTAAACCGATGAATAGGTGGAAATTATGCTGCGCTGCCCAAACTGTAACTCTAAAGATATAGGGAAAATAGGCTCCCATCAGTTTTATTGCTGGGGTTGCTTTATTGAATTAAGTGTCAATGGCGAGAAGATGTCGGTGTATCAGGTTGAAGAAGACGGCACTTTAAGTTCTTTAGATGATTTATTTTTTGAAGAAGAGCTGCCATTGCTGGAAGTGAGAAGCTAGATATTAGAATAATAAGTTGAAACTTCTCTTAAACTAACCCGCTTATGGGTTAGTTTTTCTAGGTTGTACATATACTAGGAATTAGAAATTAAAAGCAAAGATATTAGAGCCAGACAGGAGGCGGCAAAGTGGAACATTTTATCAAAAACCGGTTTTTTGTAGTGGCTGTCTTTATATTGTTGGGCTTATTCATACTGTACATGCTGATTCTAATCAAGCCCATCCTCCTGTCCATTTATATCTTTGCCAAAGCGGTGTTGGCTCCATTCTTAGTGGCGATGATCATCTCTTATGTGCTGAATCCTGTTGTATGTTTACTAAACGACCGGAAAGTACCAAGAACCATTGCTGTCTTATTAATCTATGCCGTGTTTATTATTTCAGTCACTGTAGTGATGTTGAATCTTATTCCAATGTTTATGAAACAGCTGAAAGAACTAAACGAACATTTACCTCAGTTTACTGTCCAAGCTCAAAGCTGGTTTAATGGATTAAACGACAATAAATTTCTTCCGGAGAGCGTACGGACGGGAATTAACCATTCTTTAATCCAGTTTGAAGCTGCCGTAAGCAAATCCATATCCCATTTCCTGAGTGATATTGGAGCAACCATTAACCTTCTATTCATTATTTTTATCATTCCTTTTCTGGCTTTTTATATGTTAAAAGATTTTCACCTAATCGGGAAAACCACGCTGGCTATGGTACCCAAACTCCACCGGAAACATTCCCTGAAATTATTCTTGGATATCGATACAGCCTTGGGTCATTATGTCCGCGGTCAATTTTTGGTATGTATTCTCATTGGAATCTTGGCCTATATAGGTTATTGGTCGATTGGCATGCCTTATCCCTTGTTGCTGGCCCTAGTAGCCGCTGTCTTTAATATTATTCCTTATTTAGGCCCGTTCTTCGGGGCAGCCCCTGCAATCATTATGGCATCAACCATTTCACTTAAAATGATGTTGTTGGTTGTAGCTGTAAACCTAGTCATACAGATCTTGGAAGGAAATGTGATTTCGCCGCAAATTGTAGGCAAATCGTTACATATGCATCCTTTGTCGATCATCTTTGTTTTACTTGTCGGTGGGGAATTGGCAGGGATTGCAGGACTTATTCTGGCTGTGCCTTTTTTTGCTGTAATGAAGGTAATGTTTCATCATTTTTATCTGTATTTTATCCAGCGGCGAAAGGTCATTTGACCTCCAAAAGTTGACTTTTACCATAGCTAAGCTTATAATTTTTCATTATCTTCATCACAACTATTTGGGGGCAATCTGCATGCAAGCAAGTGAAATTCGTCAGAAGTGGCTGGACTTTTTTGCCGCTAAACATCATAAATTGGAGCCAAGCTCTCCGTTGGTTCCACATAACGACCCCACTTTGCTGTGGATTAATGCCGGAATGGCGCCCTTAAAGGCTTATTTTGACGGCAGGGTGAAACCGGATAATCCGCGAATCGCCAATTCCCAGAAGTGTATCCGGACAAATGATATTGAAAATGTGGGTAAAACCAGACGCCATCATACTTTTTTTGAGATGCTCGGCAATTTCTCCATAGGGGATTACTTTAAAGAAGAAGCGATCACCTGGGCTTGGGAATTTCTAACGGATAAACAGTGGATCGGATTTGATCCCGGTAAATTGTCCGTAACCGTCCATCCTGAAGATGAAGAGGCATATGATTTCTGGAATAAGAAAATTGGACTGCCTGCAGGGCGAATTTAT
>DASWUO010000443.1:0-5152 GCA_036401615.1 Bacilli bacterium
GCCAATATGCCCGGAGCCGTCCCTCGGACTTCTACCCTGGCTCTGACCAATGTAACCTTGCCTTATGCTGTGGAGCTGGCTAATAAGGGACATGAAAGAGCCATTAAGGAAAACGATTCGCTGAAGCTCGGGGTCAACACATTTGGGGGAAAGGTGACTCATAAAGCTGTAGCGGATGCTCTAAATTTACCGTTCACATCCTTGGGTCATATCATGGCGGAATCTCCAGTATTGTTTGAGAACTTAAATTAACCAGAACAAGGCGGGGTATAAAAGAAAATGACGAATCATAATCTAACCTAAAGCCTGTCTTTTTTGACACGCGGTCGATATCCCAGGAGGTTAAGTTATGATTATTTCTGTACGCAAAGGTTTAAAAATCATAAAATTTGTAGTGGTCTTTATTCTTTTAACCTATGTGGTGTTTCATCTTTTCAATTATATATCTCATTGGATGGAGCCGACTCAGAAGTATAAAGAACCCGAGGGTACAGCAATCAAAGTTTTTGACCAGGATAATGCCGGATACGGAACCATGAAGGAGCGGTTGCGTTTTTTTTATTGGTATGGGGAATGATTTCGTATGATTATTCAAGTCTTTTTGCAGGAATATGATTCTTCTTTGTGGAATGTATTCTTTGGATAAAGTTTACTGATCCTAAACCGCACAAGGAAAGGTATGAATATGCATTGAAAAAACAGTTACAGCTCTTTATTCATTATCTTTCAGTAGAAAGAGGCTTAGCAAGGAATACATTGGAAGCGTATGAACGGGACATCTCTCAATATATTGATTATTTGCTCGATCAAGGGATTCAGAATTTTGATGAAACAACCAAGATACAAATACTTGATTATCTGTTGCTTATGAAACAGAAGAAACGGGCCTCCGCTACGATTTCACGGAATATGGTCTCGATCCGTTCGTTTTATCAATTTCTGGTAAGGGAAAGAATGTTGGACAAGGATCCGTCGGTCAACATGGAAACGCCTAAGCTTGAAAAAAGGCTGCCTAAGGTGTTAAATATGAAAGAGATCGAGAGCTTGCTTGATGTACCGGAGACGTCCAAACCCAACGGTATGCGGGATAAAGCTATGCTTGAGCTGCTGTATGCAACAGGCATTCGTGTATCCGAATTAACTTCATTAAATATTAATAGCATTAATCTTGGGGCGGGTTTCGTGCGCTGTACGGGAAAGGGTTCGAAAGAACGCATTATTCCGGTAGGCCGAATTGCTGTTGGCTACTTAGACACTTACATTAGTACGATGAGAAATCAGATGTTAAAGCAATCAAAGACCGAAGAAGCCTTATTCATCAATCATTTAGGAACACGGCTAACGCGGCAGGGCTTCTGGAAAATTATTAAGATATATGCGAAGGAAGCCGGGATCTATAAACCAATCACCCCCCACACCTTAAGACATTCCTTTGCGACCCATCTGCTTGAGAATGGTGCAGACCTGCGGGCTGTTCAAGAAATGCTCGGCCATGTTGATATTTCCAGCACGCAAATTTATACGCATGTCACGAAAACCAGAATGAAAGAAGTGTACGATCAAACCCATCCCCGGGCAAAAATCAAATAATACTAGAGAGTGTTCAAAAAGTGGAGTTCGTGGAGGAATACATGGAATTTAAAAGAATTTGTTTAGTCGTACTGGATAGTGTGGGTATCGGGGAGCTTCCGGATGCAGATCTCTATGGTGATATTGGTGCCCACACCCTGGGCCATATAGCAGAACAGGCGGGGCTTATTCTACCGCATCTACAACAAATGGGCCTTGGTAATATTGAGCAATTACAAGGAATTGAACCACAGCAGCATCCAAAGTCCTATTACGGAAAAATGAATGAAGCCTCCAAAGGCAAGGATACCATGACAGGCCACTGGGAGTTAATGGGATTGAAAGTGGATATTCCCTTTAAAACTTATCCTGAAGGTTTCCCTCCAGAGTTGTTGGATCCATTCATCCAACGAACAGGCCGCCCGGTTATAGGCAATAAAGCCGCTTCAGGCACCGAAATTATTATGGAGCTTGGTGAAGAACAGATGAGGACAGGGGCTTGGATCGTTTATACTTCAGCTGACAGTGTCTTTCAACTGGCAGCGAATGAGGAAGTCATTCCTCTGGAGGAGCTTTATCGGGCTTGTGAAATTGCCAGAGCTTTAACGCTAACGGCAGAACATTCCGTAGGCAGAGTCATTGCCCGTCCGTTTAAGGGGAAGCCCGGTGGTTTCCAAAGAACAACAAACCGTCACGACTATGCGGTCGAACCTCCGGCACCTACAGTCCTGAACTTTCTAAAAGACACGGGGCTTGACAGTATCGCCGTTGGCAAGATAAATGATATCTTCACCGGTTCAGGCATTACGGAAGCATATCCCGCGAAGAGCAATGAACACGGCATGGACTTAACGATCAACAAGTGCGGCGAGGATTTTCAAGGGTTATTGTTTACCAATCTGGTTGACTTTGATTCGCTTTACGGGCATCGCAGGGATCCAGCGGGATATGCCCGGGCCCTAGAAGAATTTGATTTGCGGCTTCCTGAATTGATGGGTGTCATTGGAGTGGATGACTTACTGATCCTGACAGCGGATCATGGCAATGATCCCACCCATCATGGAACAGACCACACTCGGGAATATGTTCCTTTACTTGTCTGGAATCCGGCATTTACTAAGCCGCGTTCTTTAGGGATTCGTACTACCTTTGCTGATATTGGTGCTACCATTGCTGATAATTTCCAAGTGCAATCCCCTCCGATGGGCAGAAGCTTTTTAGCTGAACTTACTTAGATAGGCGACTTTTTGGATCCTATTCTTTTAAACCAGAACGATTTTTCGATATAGGGTTCTAAAATCTAATTAGGAGGCAATACGATGGGAGATAATATCTTAAATATGATTGAAGAGGCAGCCGATTATATCAAAACCCATATAACCCGAACACCTGAATTAGGTTTGATTCTAGGTTCCGGACTGGGTGTTTTAACGGAAAAAATTGAAAAGCCAACCACCCTCTCATACGAAATGATACCTCATTTCCCTGTTTCCACAGTGGAGGGCCATGCAGGAGAGCTTGTAGTTGGAACGGTACAGGGGAAATATGTGATCATGATGAAGGGCCGATTTCATATGTATGAAGGCTATGCTGTTGAAACGGTCTCTTTTCCTGTAAGGGTTATGAAAGCTCTCGGGGTTCAGAGTCTACTTGTAACGAATGCAGCCGGTGGAATTAATACTTCCTATGCTCCGGGAGATTTAATGCTGATTAAAGATCATATCAATTTCACTTCGCGAAATCCTTTAATAGGACCTAATCATGAAGCGTTAGGAACCCGATTTCCCGACATGTCGGAAGCTTACAGCCGGGAACTGCGCGACATGGCCAAGCAAGTGGCCAAAGAACAGGACATTCCTGTTCAGGAGGGAGTCTATATAGGACTATTGGGTCCTACATATGAGACTCCGGCTGAGATCCGAATGATGCGTATGTTGGGTGCCGATGCGGTAGGAATGTCTACTGTCCCGGAAGTTATCACAGCCCGTCACGCTGGCCTGAAGGTCTTGGGCATCTCCTGTATCAGCAACATGGCCTCAGGCATTCTGAACCAACCGCTATCCCACATCGAAGTTATGGAAACCACCGAGCGGGTCAAAGAGAAGTTCCTAACTCTTGTATCAGGCATCATTGCGAAAATGTAGTTTGGAGGAAAGTCCATGACCACAGATAGTTATAGCGAACAAATCACTGAAGCCGCGAATTATATTCGTAGCAAAATCGGCTCATTAACCCCTACAATTGGTTTAATCCTCGGATCCGGTTTAGGTGATATCGGTAACCAAATAGAGGAAAGTGTCTTCCTACCATACAATAATATACCGAACTTTCCCGTCTCGACGGTGACTGGTCATGAAGGGCGTTTAGTTATAGGCAGGTTGGAAGGCAAAACTGTTATAGCGATGCAAGGGAGATTTCATTACTACGAGGGATATTCTCTTAAAAAAGTTGCCTTTCCTGTCTATGTAATGAAGCTATTGGGAATAAAGACTTTGATCATCACCAATGCAGCCGGAGGCATGAACCGTAATTTTCAAGCGGGTGATTTGATGTTGATTACAGATCATATCAATCTTACAGGGGATAACCCTCTTATTGGTCCTAATGAGCCTGGGCTGGGCCCCAGATTTCCTGATATGTCGGAAGCCTATTACAAACCGTATGGTCAATTAGCTCATAGCTTGGCTAGAGAAATAAAGGATCACCAGGGGTTGGAACTTCTATTACAAGAAGGGGTGTATTGTGGAATTAGCGGCCCTGCCTATATGACCCCGGCTGAGTTAACGATGTTGGCTTCCCTGGGAGGCGATGCTGTGGGTATGTCAACGGTAGCGGAAGTGATTGCTGCGAATCATTGCGGTTTGAAGGTGTTGGGTCTTTCGTGTATTACGGATATGGCCATTGGTGAGGAACTCCAGCCGCTGTCACACGAACAAGTCGTAGAAACGGCTAATCGCACCAAGCCTAAATTCACCCGGCTGCTCCGTTTGTTTGTGCGTGAGGTGTCATAGAATATTCGATAATTCCTTGGAGAACAGGTTGAAATCAACAGACTATTTTATGTAAAATAGATAAGAAGTAAAGTTAGGGGGACCCTCATGTATAAATATTTGATGGCTGGATTGTTTTCATTCGCATGTATATTAGGATTAGCAGTTATTATTTATCAAGCGCCGCCAAGTGCAGAAGAGCAAGCTGCCGAGGAGAAAACCCAATTAAAGATTGTTGCAAGCAATTTCGAATTTGATAAACCGGAATACAAAGTGAAAACAGGAGAGAAACTAACTGTTATCTTGGTTAATAAAGGAACTCACGGCATGGCCATTGACGATTTGAACATTAATTTGTTTGGCGATACGCTATCCCAAGAAGTAACTTTTGATAAACCAGGCACTTATGAACTTCGTTGCAGCATAAGCTGCGGGGTTGGCCATAATGAAATGAAATCAGTATTGATAGTAGAATAACGAAGAAAGGGAGCTGGTTGGCTCTCTTTTTTTGTATGAAAGAGGGATTTCATGAGAACCGTGGATTTAATTCAGAAAAAACGCGATGGCTTGGAAATGGCGCCTGAAGAAATAGC
>DASWUO010000444.1:0-2213 GCA_036401615.1 Bacilli bacterium
CCTATACAGTCGTTCTAGAGTAATATTGTTGTAAGTAATACCGAAAAGGAAGACGGTATGATTAATATTGTCATACCGTCTTCCTTCAAATATCCGAAAGTATAAGTTTTTAATGAGAGGAACCATTACCTTGAAGATATCTTACACCACCTATTTAGACAAAGTTTATGGAGCTTGGTTAGGGAAAAGTATTGCCGGTACTATTGGGGCGCCGTTTGAGGGCCGTAAAGAATTGTTCAATTATGAATATGACCCGAAAGCGATTAAAGAAATGCTGCCGAATGATGATTTGGATTTACAAGTGCTGTGGCTGCATGTATTGGAGAAAAAGGGAATTTATTTGAACTCGATGGACTTGGCAGATGGATTCTATCATTTGTACCCCTATGTGCCCGGGGAATATGCTTACTTTAAAAAGAATTACAACCGCGGCATTTATCCTCCGTTATCGGGATCCTTTAACAATCGTTATTATATAAATGGCATGGGATGTCCCATCCGTTCGGAAATTTGGGCCTGCATCAGCCCGGGAAATCCGGATTTGGCTGCAGAATATGCCGGAAAAGATGGTATCTTGGACCATGAAGGGGATTCGGTTTATGCCGAACAATTTCTAGCCGCTATTGAAGCTCTGGCTTTCTTCGAAGAAGATTTATTTCAATTATTTGAAAAAGGAATGCGGTTCTTACCAGAAAACACGAAAATTCGCCATCTAATCCAAGATACCATAGCGTGGTCTCAACAAGAAACCCAATGGGTGAAAGTAAGGTCTTGGATTATTCGCGATTATGGTCATCCCGATTGCACAAATTTATATCAAAATATGGGGTTTACCTTGCTGGCCTTGATTTACGGAAAAGGCGATTTTATCGATACAACTATGATCGCTTTAAACTGCGGATTTGATACGGATTGCAGCTGCGCCACAGCTGGAGCTTTGCTGGGCATCATTCATGGAGCTGCAAATTTAATTGAAAAGCATCATTTTTACGATACCAGCTATAAACTTGACGTTAAGGTGGAACGGCGTTCCAATCACTTGAAGGATTTGGCGGAAGATACGTGCATCGTGGGACTAACGGTTTTACAAGAACTCAATAAACGCATCGAAATAGAACATGCCCCGGTGTTCACTCCAGTGCCCTTTCATAAACCGGAGAAGCGGATCAATATTTCAATCGATTATCAAGGAATTCCTGTGATTGGGTGGAAGGAAACCAAAACCTTGCTTATAAAAGTGATTAATGAAACGGATAAGGACATCGGAGAAACCGTTTGCCTTGAAATTCCGCACGGATGGGCTGCAGACTGGCTGAAGAAAGAAATTCTTTTGTCAGCTCATGAGGAAGTTAACATTCCTTTAAAAATAACGATCCCGGCCGATGTGAATTTGATTTGCGAGAAAAATCTCATTTGTGTGAAATGCGGAGCAGAGAAAGTCAAGTTCGGGCTAAATGGTGCTCAAGTTTGGAAGGCATATGGCCCTTTTTGGGAAAATCATATTGACCTGCCTTATACAGAGTTGGGGGAAACGTATTATACCCATATCGAGGGAACCAGTCCGGACGAAATAGCGGATATTTCCAGACAATTTCATCTCAATACAAAAGTGTCGCCGGGGAAAGATTATTTTGGCGAACCCGGGTTATCGCCGAAAGAAATGGATTATAAGATCGTTAATATCAAGGAAGACCTGTTTTCCGTTTCAGACTTCGTAGGGTTTCAAGGCCCTTGTATTGTTTATGCTGTCCGTCGTATTTTCTGTCCAGAAGAAAGGGTTGTCAATCTTATCCTGGGTCATACGGATGCGTATCAACTATGGATCAACGGGAATAAAACCAGTGAAGCAGACTATACGGATTGGTGGACTGCCGAAAATCGCCATATCACGAGTGTGCATCTTCGACAGGGTGAAAATGAAATATTGTTAAAATGCATCCGCACGGGAAAATCGGCAGAATATAGCCTTATTTTCACAGGCTGTGAAAAAGTGTTTCCTCCTCATATTGATGATTTTAGTTCAATTGTAGAGTAAGTTAAATATCGAAGGAGAGTTGAAAATTATGAAGATTAAAAATGTATTTCTGTTTTTTTTAATTTTGTGCATGGTATTGACG
Source organism: Bacilli bacterium (assembly GCA_036401615.1). Lineage (GTDB taxonomy): Bacteria > Bacillota > Bacilli > Paenibacillales > DASWUO01 > DASWUO01. The sequence goes on from DASWUO010000444.1 coordinate 2,118, forward strand.
TTTGCTCCATCATCTCCCATGATGACCGTTTATGCAGCACCCACCATCAACAATGACACTGTAAACAAAAAGGTGACCATCACGGGGACGAGGTAC
>DASWUO010000445.1:0-4062 GCA_036401615.1 Bacilli bacterium
GATTGTGACCGTTTCGACATTGGATAACAACACGAAAACGGAGTACAATACGCCGTTGCCCGTAGAGGGCGCGCGTACCGTGCTCGACACCGATGCGACCGGTTCGGTTCAGAATACAACGGACAATATCCTGTACGCCGACGATTTTAACTATTCCGCCAAAACCGCACCGGTGATCGGGGCAGGCGGCCAAATCACGGGAACTCAAAGCTATATCGATTCCCGTGGCGGCTCCAAAGGCGTGATTCCCCGCTACACCAGTGATCGCAACGGCGCGTTCGAAGCGTATCTTCCGGACGGATCCACCAACTATGTCCTGCGCCAACAGCTGGATCAATCGATTATGGGGCTTGGCGGCACGTGGAACGGCGGTGATCCCATCACAGGCATTGGAGACTCCAGGTGGGCTAACTACAAGGCCAGCGTTGACGTTTCGTTCGAAAACAACAGTACCCAGAACGGTACCAATTACGCTGCGATCGGAGCCCGCCAGCAGGGCGGCAGTTCTTCCCATGCCATGAGCGGGACGCCTTATTTCCTGAAATTCTGGTTTGACGGCGGCTGGTCGCTGCATGTCAACGGCAGTTCCGTAGCAAGCGGCAATGTCGTGACCGGTTCCGGCGGCGTGACAATTAGTGGTTTTAACACTGCTTATAACGCATGGCATAACATTGCCATTCAGGTTGCGGGCAACAAAGTGACTGCATATCTGGACGGCGTGAAGCTTGCTTCCTATCACAACTCCTATAACAAGGTTTCCGGTCGGGTGGATCTGGCCAGCGGTTATTATCATACTCTTTTTGACAATCTGAGGGTTGAAACGGTTGCCGGTCACGCTCCGTACTATTCCGAGTTACTTGACAATCTGGAGATGCACGACCTGGCTTCCGCACCGGCTTCCAAGCTGGTTTACAGTGGTTCGTGGGCGCATGCAAACGGCAAATCCATGTACACTTACCAACGCTCTCTTTCCACCAGCCAAGCCGCGGGCGCTACGATGCAGTACACGTTTACGGGAACCGGACTGGATATCATGGGTCTTAACGATGGTTCGGCTAAACTGGAAGTGACCGTGGACGGAGTGATCGTCAATTCGTCAGCCGCTACGATGTCCTCCGGTGATTTTAATCAAACCTTTACGCTTCGCGGGCTTGCATACGGCCAGCATACCATTCAGATAAAGGTAGTAAGCGGTACCTTGGCTGTGGACGCCGTGGCGGTTGTTTCCAGTGAAGAGCCGTTGGTAAATTTGGCTTTGAATAAGCCTGTCACGTACTCCACCCAGGAAAGCGGCAACTTTGCTTCACATTTGGTGGACGGCAGCTTAAGCTCACGCTGGGCGGCCTCCAGTGAAAGCTATCCACAATGGGTGCAGGTAGATTTAGGAAAAACTTATTCCATCAATCAGACGGAGATCTACCCCTACAATAGTCGAGCATATCAATACAAGATTGAAGCGTCGACAGATGGAACGAACTATACAACTATTGTGGATCGTACATCTAATACAACTGGCGGATCATTATTTACAGATACGTTCACAGCGACAAATGCGCGGTATGTCAAGATTACCATAACAGGCGTTTACAATTGTTCAGGATGCTGGGCAGGTATGTATGAAATCGGTGTATATCAAGACAGCAACTCAGAGCCTGATACCCAAGCACCAACTGCACCAACTAATCTGACCGCCACAACAGCTTCCTCCAGTCAGATTAACCTAAGCTGGACGGCATCTACAGATAATGTCGGTGTAACCGGATATAAGATTTACCGCGACGGTGTTGAAGTGGGAACATCTACAACGACATCCTTCAGCAATACAGGACTTGCGGCAGGAACCACTTACAGTTATACAGTAAAAGCTTACGACGCTGCGAATAACCTGTCAGCAAGCAGTAACACAGCAAGCGCTACAACGACTGCGGCAAGTACAACGATGCATGTGCAGGATATTGCAATGGCCTTGGCATCTGGGTCAGGAAAAACATGGGCGAAGGCTACCATTCTGATTACTGATGGCAGCGGAAATCCTGTGGCTAATGCAACAGTCAGCGGCCAATGGTCGGGTAAGACAACCGATTCAGATTCAGCGGTTACAGGTTCTGATGGCAAGGTGACGGTGGAGTCGAACAAGCTGAGCAATAACCAAAGCTCCGGCACATACACATTCACCGTGAACAATGTGACTCACAGCACCTTAACTTATAAGTCCAGTGAGAATGTAATGACTAGCAATTCCATTACCAAATAGTTAGCAAACTAAAATTATCACTACAACCTTACTTCTATTTCGAAGTAAGGTTGTTTTCTGCTAAAACTTGTATTCCATATCATTCTTTATAGGTAGCACAATCTGCAGGGTTTATTAGCATAGTGGCCATCTTGATTTCTGATATAATAAATGGACTTAACCAAACCTATTTGCTAAATCGGGGTGAGTGTAGAATGAACCAAAATCAATTATACAGCGCATTAAGGTATGGAACTGAACAAGGGGGGATCATGGGTCTATTTCCTGAGGGCAAAGATAAGAATAAGTGGAAGCAAATCCAAACGGATGGTTCGTATACAGATATGCTGGAAGAGATCGTAGAAGCGGAACGGCTGTTTTCCAAGACTGCTGCTGTTCTGCCTTTCTCCGTCTTTCGTTTGTATGAAGCTACAGGAAATCGCAAAGAATTTGAAAACTTGTATTTTGAGAGAAGGAAAAAACTGAGTGCCTATGCGATCCTTTCGCTTGTTTATGGGGAAGCGAATCATATTAGTGCACTGGAGGATATCCTCTGGGCTATTTGCGATGAATTCACATGGAGCTTACCGGCGCATTTGGGAGGCTGTTCGCTCGTTGGTGACAGAGCCGACAATCCCCGCTGCAGGATAGACCTGTTTGCAGCAGAGACGGCGTTTTACCTGGCTGAGATTGTACATCTTCTTGAAGATAAATTAGCCGACATGGTAGTACATCGGATCCGTTATGAAGTAAATGAACGGATTTTCTCCCAATATGGTTTGGGCTATAAGTTTGACTGGGAAACTTCCTTGACCAACTGGGCTGCTGTCTGTGGGGGAGGTGTTGGAGCCGCTGCCATCTATATGATTTCTGATGAAGTCCAGCTTGCACAAATACTTGAGCGCATTCTTCATACGATGAATAGTTTTTTGAGCGGATATGCAGATGACGGGGCTTGCCATGAAGGCATCGGTTATTGGCGTTATGGGTTTGGTTATTATGTTTATTTCTCCCAATTGCTTAAAGAGAGGACAGCGGGACAGATTGATTTGATGCATGATGAAAAGGTAAAGCAAGTGGCTCTTTTTCAGCAAAAATGTTTCTTGGGAGAGGATCGGGTGGTGAATTTCGCCGATGCACTGCCAACTTACCGTTTCCATATCGGACTAACCCATAGGCTAAATCAAATCTATCCGGAGATTGAAGTCCCTTCATTGAAGCATCAGGCAGGTTTTCATGACGATCATTGCTACAGATGGGGATCCATCGTTCGGAATTTCGTCTGGGGTAAACCGGATATACCAGAGAGTCTAAGCAAGGAAGCCTTTTATTTTCTTGCTGATACGGAGGTTGTTGTAAGCAGAAGCCATTTGGTGAGTTTCGCCGCCAAGGGCGGTCATAACGATGAATTTCACAACCACAACGATGTTGGTCATTTTGTACTCTATATGAAAGGGGAAACCCTGCTTGCTGATGCCGGGGGAGGAGAGTATACACGGGATTATTTCGGAGATAGCCGATATTCGTTCTTGGGGAATGGTTCGCAAGGCCACTCGGTTCCTGTCATTAACGGCAGATACCAAAGTGCGGGAAGAAAGTTTGCTGCAGCCAATATACAAGTGAGCACCTCTCGGGAACAGGATGAATTTTCATGCGAGTTGGCAGGTGCATACGGCCTGCCGGAATTGGATAGACTCCACAGGCGTTTTCTCTTTCGGAAACAAGGTGAACATAAACTTGTTATCGAAGACAGATTTATAAGCAACAAATAACTCGAAAGCTTAGTGGAGAGGTTTGTTTCCTTCTTTCCACCTGACGCTGTCAAGCCG
>DASWUO010000446.1:0-4242 GCA_036401615.1 Bacilli bacterium
GGCGTATTTATAAGATGAGAAAATGATTGCCGGAGACGCTAAATAGATTAGCAAAATATGGGGAGAATATAGCCTAAGAAGTTACTGGAAGGTGTGGCTGTATGATTCGCTGGTGTACGGGAATAGTTTCAGAAATTATTGGCCACGGGATTGACCGTGCACTTCAAGAAATACGGGTACAGCTTGATCAACCAATCTTAATCGAGGCCCAGTCTGCCCAAGAATATCCCGTTTCAGCTAAAGCAATCCACTATACGAGCCATATGCCTTCACTTCGGTTGGGGGATCGAGTTCTTCTAAACACGACCGCTGTTGATTTACAATTAGGGTCGGGCGGCTATCATTATGTATATAAGGTACTCAATCGAATAGAAGAACTCTTGGATCCAAAAAAAAAGTTTCACGCCAAAGGCCACATGATGAAGCTTCGTTATACTCCACAGCAGCATGCTTTTTTTGCGGTAGAGGAAGAGGAGAGCCCCTATCATACCGTATTTTCAGTGGAGCAAAATTTAGACGGCATTCCTGTTCTGATCGGTGAGTTGCACAGCATGCTTCCTATTCTTCTATGTCGATTTCGTTATCTCTTCGAGGAACGAAGGAAACAATCCCGCAAAAACGGGTCTCCAATGGTGGAGGATTATCCCCGGATAAGCTATATCATGAGCGACGGTGGAGCCTTGCCGCTTGCTTACAGCAATCATGTTGAAATGCTGCAAAATTTAAAATGGATTGAGGGTACAGTTACATACGGACAAGCCTTCGGCGGTGATCTTGAAGCTATGAATAAATTTACAGCGCTAATTGCTGCAAGGCATGTGCAAAAGGCAGATATCATCATCGTAATTATGGGTCCGGGAATTGCCGGTACTGGAACTTTATTAGGACACTCAGGCGTTGAGGCAGGGGAGATTATTAATGCCGCCTCAATCCTTGGAGGGGTGCCGGTTATGATTCCGCGAATCAGTTTTGCCGAGGCCCGGGGGCGGCATTATGGGTTAAGCCACCACACAACTAACTCTTTAAGCAAAATAGCTCTTAAAAAAGCTATCCTGCCCTTACCTCAAGATTTGCCGCTAAACTTTCGATCTATTCTGGAACAGCAAGTTCAAGCGTTCATGTATGACAGCAGCATTGTATCCCACGAAATACGATGGATCAAGGGATTAACTCCAGCATCGGTTCACGCGAGTCACGCTTTATACCCTCTCCCAATTACAACAATGGGACGCGAACTAAATGAAGATGCTTGTTACTTTCAGGGTGTTTGTGCTGCTGCTGAGTTTGTGTGGGACTATGGGGTTGCTTGGGATCACCATTAGATGAGTTTTTGAATAATTCTTTTTTCAGCAGAACTCTTAATTGGTGGCGAACCTCCCATGCTTTTCCGACAATTCGTAATTGGTGGCTGGAAATCATTGTTTTCATCCGAATGCTCCTCTCAAGACTTAAGTTTTGGTATAATTACCTTATGTCTGTCATGGACAAGTTATGATATTTTATAGAATGCCGTCAAAATAATGTTTCAAGCGAGGATGAAAACCATGGTAACCCAAAATAATCAGAAGTTCGAAGAAGTAACCTACAAGATTGACCCGATTTATCAAGGCCGAATCATTTCATTGCAAATCGAGCATGTAACCCTGCCTAATGGTAAATCAGCAACCAGGGAAGTAGTCAAGCACCCGGGTGCCGTTGCTGTTATAGCTCTGGATCGGGATCACATGCTTGTGGTCGAACAATATAGAAAGGCGCTGCAAAGAAGCCAAGTGGAAATTCCCGCTGGTAAGTTGGAGCAGGGTGAGGATCCTTTAGAAGCGGCAAAACGGGAATTAGAAGAGGAAACAGGTTATCAATGCAAGTCGATCAAGCTGGTTTGTTCATTCTATACTTCTCCGGGATTTGCGGATGAATTGATTCATCTTTACGTTGCCGAAGGTTTAACCAAAGGGCAGAACAACCTGGACGATGACGAATTTCTGGAATGTGAGAGCATAAGTTTACAGAAAGCCCAACAGTATATTGCCGAGGGCCGAATTTCTGACGCCAAGACAATCACAGCTGTTTACGCATGGCAAGTCTATCAACTAACTGGGAAAATATGAAATGAAGTCCTATTATGCTGACTTACACATCCACATAGGACGGACTGAAAAGGGGAGTCCTGTGAAGATAACGGGTTCCAGGGACTTGACCTTCTTTAACATTGCCCGTGAAGCATCCGAAAGAAAAGGAATGGACATCGTAGGCATCATAGACTGCCATTCCCCATCGGTTCAGGAAGAGATCATGATGTATTTAGAGAAAGGGGATATGGTGGAATTAGAGGGCGGCGGGATTCGATACCACCAAACCACCGTCATTCTGGGTTGTGAAATTGAAGTAAAGGATCCGGGCATGGGAATGGCTCATTTGCTCGTTTATTTGCCGACCTTGCATGATATGCAAGCATTCACCTTTTGGATGAAACAGCATATGAAGAATGTGGAGCTCAGTTCACAACGCATCTACGTTCCTGCACGAGTGCTGCAAGAAGAAGTCATCAACAGGGGCGGAATTCTTATTCCTGCTCATATATTCACCCCCCATAAAAGCGTCTACGGCAGCTGTTCCAACCGCATCTCCCATCTGCTTGATTTAAAGAATATCGCTGCTGTTGAGCTGGGTTTAAGCTCGGATACGGAAATGGCAGATCATATTTCAGAGCTTGAGCCCTATACCTTCATCACTAACTCAGATGCTCACTCACTCGGCAAAATCGGACGTGAATACAACCAGGTGATGCTTGAGGAAGCTAATTTTAGAGAATTGGTTAAGGCACTGGCTTATCAAGAAGGTCGGTGTGTAGAAATCAATTATGGGCTTAATCCACGGCTTGGCAAATATCACCGTACTTATTGCGCGTTGTGTGAATCTATTTTGGATGAAAAAGAAATGAGTATAAAGCGATGCGTAAATTGCGGCAGTGTGAAAATTATCAGGGGTGTAATGGACCGCATCATGGAAATAGCAGACCGGGAGGCCGCTTCATCTCCACCACATCGTCCCCCTTACCAATATCAAGTGCCTTTGGAGTTTATCCCTGGATTGGGATCCAAGAAGCTAGATCTTATGCTGAAGCATCATGGAACAGAAATGGATATTCTTCATCGTCTTACCAGAGAAGAGCTTGTTCTGGCAGCAGGCCAAGAAATTGCTGATTTCATCATACGAGCAAGGAAGGGCACCCTTTCACTGGATGTCGGCGGCGGAGGCCGCTATGGTAAAGTTAGCAGAAATGTCATAGTTTCCCCCCAAGATTCATATATTTAATAGCAATTGGACAAGGGGGAAACCGCGTGCTGAATTGGAGTGCTAACATGCGACTTTATATGAAAGAACATTTGCCGCTTTATATCTTTATATCCGTCTTGTTTGTAATGGGTGTTATATTTGGTGCGTTGATGGTCAATGCGCTTTCCATCGACCAGAAGCAGGAAATGACCGACTTTCTCGGCAGCTTCTTTCACACGATAGATCAGGGAGCGGACCTGGACGGCAAAGAATCCTTCCTGCAAGTGTTTGGCCTGCATATGAAATGGATGGTGCTGATCTGGATTCTTGGTTTAACGATTATTGGACTGCCTTTAATCTTGATCTTGGATTTTCTCAAAGGGGTATTTGTCGGATTTACCGTTGGTTACTTAGTAGCCCAATTATCCTGGAAAGGCATGTTGTTTGCCTTGGTTTCTGTCGCTCCGCAGAATCTTATCATTATCCCGGTATTAATAATAAGCAGCGTAACGGCCATCTCTTTCTCCATCTATATTGTGAAAAATCGTTTTATACAGCGAAAAGGAACGGTGTCCCAGCCGTTTATGGCCTATTCTATGGTCACCTTATCATTGATGTGCTTGATGTTCGGCATTTCCTTGTTTGAAGCTTTCGTTTCGTCTGTGATTATGAAGTGGGTAACCCCCATGCTGCTGGCTCTGTAACACTTTCTGTCCGTGTTTATTATCATGCTGAAATGTTTGACTTTGTGCTTCTTATCCCCCTATAATGTAAGGAAATGAGCAATGGTTAAGGGGTGGAGAATGGAAGCGCGGGTGGAAAAGATTAAACAGCAGCTGCAGTCGCAAAGCTTCAAATTAACTCCCCAGCGGGAAGCTACAGTTCGAGTGTTATTGGAGAACGAAGAAGATCATTTAAGTGCGGAAGATGTTTTTATGTTAGTTCGGGATAAAGCGCCCGAGATTGGTC
>DASWUO010000447.1:0-6925 GCA_036401615.1 Bacilli bacterium
ATCCACTAACTCCATTTTATCAGAAGATGTTTCTTAAAGCGAAAACCACATCGGCCTATTTATTTATGACGTCATATATAAGATAATAAATTTATATATTGCAACATAAATAAATTTATGGTATGTATTATATAAGGAAAAATACATACTTGGAGGCAAGCCGGATGAAAGGTGCAATCGCAATAAGCGGGATGGGCAGCCGCTATTATAGATGGGCTTTCTACGATGATTCTTGGCAATCAATTAAAGATACTTGCTTGGTATGACAACGAATGGTCTTATGTATGCCGGGTTCTCGATCTTGCAAATTTAGTGGTCAGGGAAGGGGTGAGGGAAGAATGGAGCAGCGATATGATCGTGTAACGGTATTGGGTGTGATTCTATGCAAATATTGTAATCAAGAAATCGATACTGTAGATACTAACGGAGTAAGAATATTTTATGGTGAATGTGAACAAGAATCTTGCAAACAGCAAAGGGAATTTGGAGGAGACGTTTATGAGTAACAAGCGGGTATACCATTTTAACGAAGGCAATGCGCAAATGAAACTGCTCTTAGGCGGTAAAGGAGCCAATTTGGCTGAAATGACGCGTGCGGGCCTGCCCGTTCCTCCCGGATGTACCATTACTACTGATGCTTGCAGAGCCTTTTATACAGCTGGAGGCAAGCTGCCCGATGGACTGATTGCGGAAATGGAAGAAGCGTTGAAGGCGGTAGAGCAGCAGAAAGGCCAGAAATTTGGAGATCCTAAACAGCCTTTATTAATCTCGGTTCGCTCCGGTTCGGTCTCTTCTATGCCGGGGATGATGGACACGATTCTAAATTTAGGCTTGAATGATGAGACAGTGCAGGGGCTTGCATACATTACACAAAATCCGAGATTTGCTTACGATTGTTACCGGCGTTTGATTCAAATGTTCGGAAATGTAGTGTTTGATGTGGATACGATTCATTTTGAGAAGCTGCTTCACCATATGAAACTAGCCCAAGGCTTCGATCAGGATCAGGATGTTACAGCCGAAGCGTGGATTGCCCTTATTGTAAAATATAAAGAATTAATCGAGCATAGAGCAAGGGTTTCTTTTCCACAGGATGTGTATGAGCAAATGCGATTGGCTGTCGAGGCCGTCTTTCGTTCTTGGAATAACCAACGGGCTATCGTCTACCGCAAGGTTTATCATATTCCCGACGAGCAGGGTACGGCCGTGAACATTCAATCCATGGTATTTGGCAACATGGGGGATGACTGCGGAACGGGCGTTGTTTTTACCCGAAACCCTTCTACAGGGGAAAAACTTCTCTACGGAGAGTACTTAACGAACGCACAAGGGGAAGATGTAGTTGCCGGGGTGAGGACGCCAAAGCCGATTGTTTCGCTTGTGCAGGATATGCCTGAGGTGTTTAATCAGCTGGCCGAAACGGCTAACCGGCTTGAGCATCATTACAAGGATATGCAGGATATCGAATTTACGGTAGAGAAAGGCAAGCTGTACATTCTGCAAACCCGTAATGGCAAAAGAACCGCGCAAGCATCGGTGAAGCTCGCCGTGAATTTTGTGGAAGAGAACGTCCTGACGAGAGAAGAAGCGCTGCAGCGTATCGAAGTGGAGCATCTGGACCAGCTGTTGCATCGCGCAATTGACGGCGAGGAGACACTCGATGTTATGGCCAAAGGGTTGCCGGCATCCCCGGGCGCCGCATCGGGCCAGGCGGTTTTTGATGCCGACACGGCGGAGGAATGGGTGCGGGAAGGCAAGAAAGTCATATTAGTTACATCAGAGACAACACCTGAAGATATTCACGGCGTGATTGCTGCAGAAGGGGTGCTTACCAGCAGGGGAGGCATGACCAGCCACGCGGCCGTTATTGCCAGAGGAATGGGCAAACCATGCATTTGCGGTTGTGAAGAGTTAAACATCACCTTGGCGGATAAGCAATTTTCCGTCGGATTCTCTACAACTGATGTAATCCGTCAAGGGGATTGGATTTCGATTGACGGTTCTACGGGCCGGGTTATTCGCGGGACTGTTTCGTTAAAGGACCCCGAAATTACACCGGAGTTGTCCAAATTATTGGAATGGGCAGATCAAGTGCGTGACCTGAAGGTGTACACGAATGCAGATAATCCAGAAGATGCCGCTAAAGCACGGGCATTTGGCGCCGAGGGCATCGGGTTATGCCGTACCGAGCATATGTTTATGTCGGCTGCCCGGCTTCCTGTTGTGCAATCTATGATCATGGCGGAGAGAGAAGAGGAACGCCAACTCGCTTTGGATCAGTTGCTGCCTATGCAGCAGGCGGATTTTGAAGGTATATTTGAGGCGATGGAAGGTTTGCCGGTAACGATTCGATTGCTGGATCCGCCGCTTCATGAATTTTTACCGAACTTGGAAGGCTTGCTTCTGCGCCATCAGCGGTTGGTGATGCAGGAAGAGGGAGAAGCAGGGCAGATAACCCCTAATAAGACGCCCAATGAAAGAAAAGAACTCGAGCAGCTGATAAGAATCGTCAGGAATCTTCATGAGTCCAATCCCATGTTAGGCCAACGCGGCTGCCGTCTGGGCATCGTCTTCCCGGAAATCTATGAAATGCAGGTAAAAGCCATTTTTCGCTCCATCATAGAATGCTCCCGCAGGAATATTGCCGTGCATCCGGAAATCATGATTCCCTTGGTGGGACACTCCAATGAGTTGAAACGAATGCGCGAGCTTGTCGACCGTATAGCCAACCTAGTGCTTGGCGCCGATAAAGAACGGTTCACCTACAAGGTGGGTACGATGATTGAAGTTCCCCGCGCCGCTATCACAGCTGGACAAATTGCCGAATACGCCGACTTCTTCTCCTTCGGCACCAATGATTTGACGCAGATGACCTTTGGATACAGCAGGGATGATGCAGAGGGTAAATTCTTAAACCACTATGTTGATCATGGAATATTACCGCAGAACCCCTTCCAAGTATTGGACAGGGAAGGGGTTGGCCAATTAGTCGAGTGGGCCGTAGTGAAGGGCCGTGCGCTGAAACCTGAACTAAAAACAGGCATTTGCGGGGAACACGGCGGGGATAAATCATCCATCTTCTTCTGCCATGAAATCGGCTTGAACTATGTGAGCTGTTCGCCTTACCGCGTGCCCCTGGCCAGGATTGCCGCCGCCCAAGCTCAAATCATGCTCGGGTCTGCAAGAAGGTCAGAGAGTCTTAGGGCAGGGAAGCCGGCACAATCGGCAGCAGAAATGGTGGCACAACCTGTTAATTAAGATTTCTGTTCTATCTCATAAAAAAGCGGCGCCACAGTCGCTTTTTTTTGTTATACTTAGCTAATTCACATTTTTAGTGCGTTAAATTATAAATAAACTGCTTTAAGGATAGGAGAAAACTGAACAATGGCAAGTCCGTCAAACTCTATGGCCAAAACCCCAAACGCTTCAACAACTGTATACCCTATTCTAATCGCCATAAGTGTAGTTCATCTACTAAACGATACGATGCAGTCAACAATTTCAGCATTGTTTCCGATATTGAAAGACACTTTGCACCTTAGCTATACCCAGATCGGTTTTATTGCGTTTGCCATGAGTATCACCGCGTCCTTACTGCAGCCTGCTATTGGATTATATGCCGACTATCGCCCCAAGCCTTATATTCTACCAATCGGTGTTTGCTTTACCTTGGCGGGGGTGGTCTCGCTAGCTTTAGCGCCAAGCTACATCTATATTTTATTAGCCGTTATCTCCATCGGTATCGGCTCCGCCATATTCCATCCTGAGAGTTCAAGGGTCGCTTATCTGGCATCAGGGGGGAAACGGGGATTAGCGCAATCAATCTTTCAGGTGGGAGGCAACATAGGATCATCCCTTGGCCCTGTTATTACTGCATTGGTCTTGGTGCCATTGGGTCAATTTGGCGTGATCTGGTTTTCTTTTGCCGCGGTAACGGGTATCGTCGTCCAGTTTTTCGTAGCGCGGTGGTACAGCGGTTATACGAAGTTGCCACGCCAAACCGCCAAGTCGAATCTTACAGCGATCGGGGGACTCAGCAGAGGTCAAATCGGCTTTGCTTTAGCCATCTTGATCGCCTTGACCTTGTCCAAAAATGTTTATATGGCTGGCATGTCCAGCTATTATTCTTTCTTCCTGATCGGCGATTTCGGGATTGCCGTAGGGCATGCCCAACTTTACCTGTTTGCCTTCCTGGCCGCTTCAGCAGCCGGAACTTTTATAGGCGGCCCCCTCGCGGACCGTTATGGCCGACGCAATATTATCTGGCTTTCGATCCTAGGAACCACTCCATTTTCTATCCTGCTGCCTTATGCCGACCTGTTCTGGTCTTTTGTCTTGATCATGTGCGCAGGGTTCGTCATGGCTTCAGCTTTTTCCATTATTGTGGTGTATGCGCATGAACTCTTGCCGGGAAAGGTAGGGATGATCTCGGGCCTGTTCTTTGGTCTGGCTTTCGGCCTAGGGGGGCTCGGTTCGGTTATCCTTGGATTGATCGCCGATGTTACGAGTATTGCTTATATCATGAAGCTATGTTCCTATTTACCCCTGCTCGGCTTGTTGACCGTTTTTCTGCCCAGAGATGAGGCCTTAAGAGGGAAAGCAAACTAAAAAATTGGACCTGCCTCACTAGAGTGCAGATCCAACCTTTATATAAAGGGGGTTTGGTAGTATATAAACACATTTTACCATTTTGAAACAGGAGAGTTGTCGATGTTTGAGATGGTGATTATTGTGGTAAATAGTAAGAATAATCAGGAGGGAGGGTTACCATGGTTCGTAATAAGATCATCATCGTTGGCGCTGTCATGTTAATGACCGTCCTAATCGTTGCTGGAGTGGTATACGCTGTACAATTGACCAGGCTGCCGTCCAATACGATCGAATGGGCTTTCACCCAAGAAGATCAAGCACCGGAAAAACTGCTGATCAATGTCATCCATTCTGCCCAAACCTCCTTGGATGTGGCTATCTTCAGCCTAACCCATCCGGATATCGTTCAAGCCATCAAAGAGGTCCATAAACGGGGAGTGGAGGTCAGACTAATGACCGATAAAGAAGAAGCCGTCAGTAAAGCACAAAGCAAAGCTCTAAACGTTCTTAGGTCAGCTGGCGTCTCTATCAAAATAAACAAACATAAGGGGCTCATGCATTTAAAGTCCGTTATTGTGGATAGGGAAGTGGTGACCACGGGTTCATTTAATTTTTCAAAATCGGCCAGCACGGAGAATGATGAGATATTAATCGTCCACCGGAACGAAGGCTTTGCCGCTGCATTCAGCGCCACATTCGAAAGAATGTGGAACGATGAGGCGAAATTCGAAACCCTGGAGTCTAGTTCGTTTTAACTTTTTTCTGTACATATGGTATGTATTGTTGTATATTTCATCATGCTTGGATATTTGAAAGTAGAGGAGATCGGATTATTTGGATAATCAAGAAGTGAAAAGTGACTTGCCTGCGAATTATGAGGAATTAAAAAAATCCGCCAACCGCACATCGAATTGGAGAGAACGTTTAGAAGCGGTTGAAGAATTAGGCCAGTGGAAGAACCAACAAACCATCGATGTGTTAAAGCATAGAATGCTTAACGATGCTGTGTTCAAAGTTCAAGAGGCGGCTTTCTGTAAGCTCAAAGAATTAGGCGAAGATGTCCAATCACCGTCAAGGAATAAAGGCGATGTAATTGAAGGAACTACTAAAGTTTTGGTAAGAATCAAGAAGAGTTTGCCAAAAGCCCATTCGTTTGATGAGTTTAAAGAGAAGTTGAAAAAAATGAGACTGGATATGTATGATACTTATGAAGGAGAAAAGGATACCGACTTTGATAAGTGGCTTGAAGGCAAATGGGCATCTTTATCGAAAAGGTAGGATGTCTCAAAGCTGCAGCGAATATTTCAAGAATCCGATACTCTTGACTTTCCTATAAAAGCTTGGTAATATAACGTTTGTCTTTTATAATATGATCTGATAGCTCAGCTGGGAGAGCGCCATCTTGACAGGGTGGAGGTCACAGGTTCGATCCCTGTTCAGGTCACCATAACAGACTACTAAAACCCTTGATATATAAGGGTTTTTTATTATGATACAGAGAAATATAATAGTAATACAGATGCAAAAATTTTGACTTGTTGACGGATTGTTGACGAAAAAAAATATACAGGGTTCTTAAATAAACAAATGTAATCAAATCCAGTCTGATTAAGTGAGATTCCTGATCTAACTTATAGGCTCCTTTTGGTGCCCTAGATTCCAGAAAATGATATCGAAAGCTTCCACTGGCTTTAGCGGTATAAACACACAATCCAGTCTCTTGGGGAAGGCCGCTATTAAAGCCTTTGGCTATTTAAGTGCTGGTGTTGCTGCCGGAGCTGTAGGGATTGGTGCAGGAATAGCTATATTGCAGCCAAAGGAATCAAACTCGCCTCTGATCTCGGAGAGGTACAGAACGTTGTAGACACCACATTTGGTGGAAATGCGGGACAAATAAATAAATGGGCAGAGAATGCTCTTAATAGTTTTGGACTCGCCGAATTGGCCGCTAAACAATACACTGGTACCTTGGGCGCCATGTTAAAGAGTAGTTGAATTGCGGGTCAGAGTGTAGTCGGAATGTCTCAAAATCTATCGGGCCTTGCGGGAGACTTTGCATCCTTTTATAACCTGAGCACAAATGAAGCCTTTGACAAAATCCGTGCAGGTATATCCGGAGAAACTGAACCACTTAAGCAGCTTGGTATTGATATGAGTGTGACCAGCCTTGAAGCATATGCCCTAGCGCAAGGAATCAAAGTCCCGTTTGATAAGATGAGCCAAGGAAATAAAACAATATTACGGTACAATTACTTAATGGAAAAAAGCAGGGATGCTCCAGGCGATTTTACAAGAACACAAGATAGTTTCGCCAATCAGACCCGATTATTACAGG
>DASWUO010000448.1:0-8389 GCA_036401615.1 Bacilli bacterium
TATATCGGTGGAAGACACCACAATGCCCTTCAACAATAAAACACCGGTAACATTCAAGGTTCGGGAAGAAATCAGCTCCACGTCAAAATTCTCAATATCCACTCCAACATCCTCTAACTTATCGATGCGATTCATTGGCAGTGTGATTTCAACTGGAATATGATGTTCCAGAATACGGCTGCCCCAGTCTTCTTCCTCACTTGCATATCTTCCTGTCAGCTGCAATGTTCCTTTAAGGACAGCTTGTTCTCCTTGGTTTAACACTTGGATATAGGGTATCAGTTCAATTTCATCTAATTCTTTAATGCCAGAATCGCCTTCCTGCAGATGGATCCGTTCATAAATATCAAACCGCAAACCCGATGGATGATCAAACACCATGAATCCTCCCTTCTGTAAATCGGTCAAAGAATCAAAACATCTTCGCATTGTAATGGAAAATGATTCCCCGCTTCTACATTTATATGGATGAAAGGAGGTTGGCATGACTATAATTTATTTTTTTTAAGCTGATTCCATAAAATAGTTAGATCTTCCGGCCACGGTGCTTCTATATGTATTTTCTCCCCAGTCCCAGGATGGGTAAAAATCAGCTGATCCCCGTGTAACGCTTGACGTGAGATACGATCGACCGGACCATAGTAGAGCTTATCTCCCAGAAGGGAATGGCCAATGTGGCTGAGATGCACACGGATTTGATGTGTCCTGCCTGTTTCCAGAGTGAGTCGAACCATGGTTGTACCGGCATATTCTTCTATTATCTCAAAGTGTGTAACAGCATGGTCCCCCGTGGCGGATACCCTTCGTCTCTGGTTATGATGACGGTCACGGCCAATAGGGTAATCCAGACGACCCTTTTGCTTCTTCATCCGACCTGAAACAAAGGCAATATAAATTCTTTCAATCTGTTTCTGTCTCATGGCCTCGTCTAGAATCCGTTGTGAGGCAGCATTCTTGGCATATAAAACAGGGCCGGAAGTCCACTCGTCAAGCCGATGGATGTGCCGGACGGGACAGTTCTGACCCGTTTGCTCATAATAAGCAGCAACGAAATGAGCCAATGTGCCGGTCTGCCCTTCGTTAGATGGATGTACTGCCACTCCTGCCGGCTTATTGACCACAAGACAATGATCATCTTCGAAAAGAACATCAAGCTTAAACATCATTTAAGCTCTGCAAAGCCAAATAATTCGTCCCGATCGTTGCTTCTATATCTTCATCTGAATGAACAGCAGAAACAAACATCCCTTCGAATTGGGAAGGAGCAATGCTAACCCCTAAATCAAGAAGCTTGGCAAAATATTGTTTGAACCTCGGCAAATTCGCTTGTTTAGCCGTCTCATAGTTAATTACCTTCTCCTCGGTAAAGAAAGGGCACATCATGGATCCCACCCGGTTGATCGTGCACGGGACCCCGAGATTCGCCGCATTCTTGATAAATCCCGCCTCTAAACGGGCTGATTTCCTTTCCAATTCTTCGTATACGTTTGGTTCCGCTAATAATTTTAACGTGGTATACCCTGCTATCATGGCGAGCGGATTGCCAGATAAGGTTCCTGCCTGATAGATCGGTCCGCTTGGGGCCATCTGCTCCATAATCTCCCGTCTTCCGCCGTAGGCCCCAACAGGCAGCCCGCCGCCGATGATTTTACCCAAACAGGTCAAATCCGGGATAATGCCGAATAACCCTTGAGCACTATGAAACCCTACACGAAACCCCGTCATCACTTCATCAAAAATAAGCAAACAACCATACTGTTCCGTTAACGATCTCAAGCCTTCAAGGAAACCGGGAAGCGGCGGAACCACACCCATATTGCCGGCAACCGGTTCAACAATAACACAAGCCACTTCTTCCCCGAACTCTTGTAACACCCATTTAACGGCTTCCAGATCATTATAGGGCACTGCAATGGTATTCGCTGCTACATTCTCCGGAACACCAGGGCTGTCCGGCAGGCTTAACGTGGCCACCCCCGAACCGGCCTTAATTAACAGGGCATCGACATGTCCATGGTAAGAACCCTCGAATTTAATAATTTTGTTCCGTTTGGTCCAGCCCCTTGCCAGCCTTAGTGCACTCATGACAGCTTCCGTGCCGGAGTTTACCATCCTCACAAGGTCTATGGAAGGAATCCGTTCACACACGGTTTGGGCCATCAAGGTCTCTAATTCGGTTGGAGCACCGAAGCTCGTCCCTTTCTCCGCCGTCTTCTTGATCGCTTCTACTACTTGCGGATGGGCATGACCCATGATTAACGGGCCCCAAGAACCGACATAGTCTATAAATTCATTGCCATCCACATCATAAATTCGCGAACCCGCGCCTCTTTCAATAAACAACGGAGTTAATCCGACTGATTTAAAGGCCCTGACCGGACTGTTTACGCCGCCTGGAATGACTGCCTTTGCTTCTACAAATGCCGCACTGGAACGTGTATCCAACCTATATTTTTCCTTTTCCAAGGATCCCACTCCTTCTTTTTTTATTTAAGCTTTCCCAGATGTGTGTTAGAATTAAGTATTATGTTGCAGATAAGAGGTGTTACTATGCTGGATTTTCTTTCTAAGGTCCCTTTATTCAAAAAGTTAAATCAAATTCAATTGCAATGTATAGGTAACATCTGTGTGAAGAAAGGAGTTAAAGAGGGATCGATCCTCTTCCGTGAGAATGAACCGGGCGAAATCTTTTATATTCTGGCTTTAGGCTCCATCAAGATTTACACAACCCATCTAACAGGGGAAGAAAAGATCCTTTCCATCTTTAAACCCGGTGACAGCTTTGGCGAACTTTCCTTAATTGACGGCAAACCGCGATCTGCTACGGCCCAAGCCTTAGAGGACAGTATTCTTTTCGCACTGGGCGGCGCTAACTTCTACGAGCTCTTGAAAGCGAACTTTGATATTACCCTATGTATTATGCAGGAGCTCGCCCACAGACTTCGGGATACCAATCAGCACGTTCACGATTTAACCTTTCTGGATGCGAGAACACGGGTCATCAAGAACCTGATCCAGATGGCTAATAAACAAGGAATCCGTAAAGGCAGTTTGATTGTGATCAAGATGGCTTTAAACTTTGATGAGTTATCCCTTATGGCAGGTGTTCCGAAGAATGTGCTCATGCAAGTAATAAGGGATTTCCACGAACGGCAAATCCTCTCCATCAGCAATACCGAATTCACTTTAGATCTGGCCAAATTAAAGGCCTAACCCCTTAACCAACGGGCAGCATCCTTAGCAAAATAAGTCAATATCATATCGGCTCCAGCCCGTTTGAAACCAATGAGCATCTCCATGACAACCGCTTTCTCGTCGATCCATCCGTTTTGGGCAGCAGCTTTTACCATCGAATACTCCCCGCTTACATTATAAGCAGCTATCGGCAGATTTACGTTTTCTTTGACAACCCGAATGATGTCCATATAAGCCAAGGCTGGCTTGATTATCAGGATATCTGCGCCTTCTGCTGCATCAGATTGGGCCTCGCGTAGAGCCTCCTGTACATTGGCCGGATCCATCTGGTAAGTTTTCCGGTCTCCAAATTGCGGAGTGGAATGAGCCGCTTCACGGAATGGCCCGTAGAAAGCAGAGGCATATTTAACCGAGTAGGCCATGATCGGAATGTGGTTGAATCCCGCAGCATCCAGCCCCGTTCGGATGGCTTGTACATACCCGTCCATCATATTGGAGGGAGCAATCATATCTGCCCCTGCAGAGGCTTGAGACACCGCTGTTTCAACGAGTAAGGCCAGCGATGAATCATTATGGATAAAGGCTTTTTGCGGGTTGCCCTTTTCATGGACCACCCCGCAATGTCCGTGAGTCGTGTATTGGCACAGGCATGTATCCGAAATAACAAGAATGTCGGGATTCAACGTTTTAATCTTGCGTAAAGCCTGTTGAACAATCCCGCTTTCATGATAAGCTTGGGTACCCTCTTCGTCTTTGCTGCCTGGCACTCCGAATAACATGATCGCTTGCAGCCCTAAAGCGGTGATTTCCGCTATTTCCTCATCCAGCCTGTCCATCGAGAAATGATAGACCCCCGGCATGGAGGCAATTTCCTCTTTGATGTTCGAACCTTCTACTACAAACATTGGATAGATCAAATCAAATACAGATAAATTCGTTTCCCTGACTAAGTTGCGAACGGCTTGGGATCCCCGCAGCCTGCGGTGTCGAATGGCCGGAAATGTCATGGTTGATTCCTCCCTTGGATAAGTGCTTCTACCAGTGAGGCTATACTGGCCGCCTCCGCCGTAAGTTTAACCGTTAATCCATGTTCTAAAGCGGTTTGCGCTGTAACAGGACCAATACATACCAAATCCAGTTCGCCAAGTAATTCCAAGGGGTTCCCGATACCCTGTTGAGAAATGATTTTAATTAAATTGGTGACCGTAGACGAACTTGTAAAAGCTACAGCATGAATTTCACCTTGTTGAAGCATCTCAATAACTTCCCCGGCATTCTCGGTGGACAATACCGTCTCATATACATCAATTTCCTTAACAAGCAAACCCAACTGCTTTAATTTATCGGGCAAATCTTTGTGGGCAATGTTTGCTCGCGGAAGAAGTACTCTTTGCCCTTGGGAAAGGGACGGCAGAAGGGAAGCAAGCAGCCCTTCTGCCTTAAATTGATCAGGAAGTGTTTCCACCTGAAGGCCATGGCTGAGGAGTTTGGCAGCCGTCTTGGGCCCAACAGCGGCAATACGGGCTTTGCTTAAACTGCGGATATCCACGCCCTTTTCGCTTAACCTGCGAAAGAAATAATCTACCCCGTTGACACTTGTGAATATGGCCCAGTCATAAACAGATAATTCCCGCAGAACCTCATCCATCTTGTCCAAAGCTTCCTGTTTGGTGGGGGGCTGGATTTGAATGACCGGAAATTCAACCGCTTCTCCTCCGAGCTCCTCTATCAGGTCGGCTAATTCGCCGGATTGGCTTCGTGCTCTCGGCACAAGAATTCTTGCGCCAAATAACGGTTTTTTCTCGAACCAAGCCAATTTATCCCGAAGCTTCACAACTTCGCCTACAATAATAACGGCAGGAGGCTGAAAATCTGCAGCTTTTACTAATTCCGCAATATTCTCCAGCGTGCCTATAAGAGTTTCCTGTTCTATACGCGTCCCCCAACGTATTAAGGCAACAGGGGTTTGTGGCGCCCTTCCCCATCGTATCAGCTGATCCCGGATATATTTAATTTTGGCAACACCCATTAAGAAGATGAGGGTATCAGAGCCTGTGGATAGCTTTTCCCAGTTGATGGAAGTGTCCAATTTGGCAGGATCCTCATGCCCGGTTATAATCGCCAAGGATGACGCGAAGTCCCGATGTGTAACCGGAATCCCCGCATAGGCTGGAACAGCTATAGCTGAACTGATCCCTGGTACGATCTCAAATTCAATCCCATGCTGAACCAATTGCTCTGCTTCTTCGCCCACTCGCCCGAAAATGGTCGGATCCCCGCCTTTCAGTCTGACAACCCGGTTTCCCGCAAGGGCCAAGTCTACTAAAAGCTGGTTTATCTCCTCTTGTTTCATGGTATGGCGATCAGGGAGCTTCCCCACATAAACGGTCTTGGCGCCTTCTTTTAAATTTCTGAGCAACCGGGGGCTGGCTAAGCGGTCATAGACAATCACATCTGCCTTCTGTATAGCTTCCATCCCTTTTAAAGTAATTAACTTAGGGTCCCCCGGCCCAGCACCGACAAGAAATACCTTTCCCTTTCCCACTTAGATCATCCCCTTAACGGCCAAGTATTCGATCCGCTCCGCGTTCTATTAATTTCTCAGCCACTTTAACCCCTAAAACCGCAGGATCCGACCCGGACATCGTTTCCTTGATGATTTCCAAACCCTCGGTTGCCCCGACCATGCCGGTTAAACTAATTTCCTGTTTAGCTTTATCCTCGTGCCCGTTAAATAGGACGCCATAGGCCCCTATAGGGATTTGACAGCCTCCATCCAGCCGCTTAAGAAATGCTCTTTCCGTATTCACAATAATCGAGGTCTCTCTATGATTATATTTGCTAAGTAAGTATAATAACGCCTCATCCTCTGCCCGGCACTCTATAGCAAGGGCCCCTTGCCCCACAGCAGGCAAACAAATGTCCAAAGGCAGGTATTCGGTTATTCGATCTTCCCAACCCATACGATGCAGCCCGGCTGCTGCCAGCATAATGGCATCAAATCCTTCAGTATCCAGCTTCCTGATGCGGGAGTCAATATTTCCCCGTATTGATTCCATTTGCAGATCCGGCCGATAAGACTTAAGCTGGCAAGAACGTCTTAAGCTGCTTGTTCCTACTCTGGCACCTATTGGTAATTGATCGAGGGTCCAACTGTTTTTTGAAATCAGGCAATCCCTGGCATCCTCTCTTTCCGGAATAGCTCCTATCATTAATCCTGCCGGAAGCTCAGAAGGCATATCTTTCATGCTATGGACCGCTATATCGATGTGTTTCTCCAGCAAGGCTTGTTCGATTTCCTTGACAAACAAACCTTTTCCGCCCACCTTTGACAGCATCACGTCCAAGATCTGGTCACCTTTAGTAACCATTCTCCTTATGGTAAAGTCACATGCTATTTGGTGTTCCGCAGCAATTTTCTTCAGATGCTCAACAACTTGATTCGTCTGGGTCAAAGCGAGTGCGCTCTGCCTTGTACCGACCGTTATGGTGCGCATAGTTACCTCCATTTTGAAAATATATTAAAGTGCAGCTCGAGGAGAAGAATTCATAAAAATCGGTAAGTATTCCGTGAACCTGCCGTCACTGCACCCTTCTTCACACTGCATTTCAAGTGCTTTTACAAATTAAGCTTCCTTTTGAGCCCTATTCCATTTGATCTAAATCGACTTATTGATATAAGGTTTCAAAAAGACCCTAAGTTTCAAAAAAGCCCTTTATTTAAGTCAGCACACCTAAGCGCAAGCTTCTTTTATGACCTTATTACATAGATGTTAATTTAATATTTCGATATAAGGGCCAAAAAGGACTCAAAGTTTTACGCGGGTAAGCAAAAAAAGAAAATCGGGTAAAGAAAAATGGGAAGGATCTTGGCACAGCTGCTCCATCACTCGGAGCCTGAAGGGTTCAAAGGTGCCTGTACGAATCATATGCAGGATATCCAATTTAGCGGCTTCCTTAAAAATGTGTTCTCTTTGTGACCTATCAAGAATAACACGCTTCACTTCCGCACGAAAATCACTTAGAAAATCCACAAACTTTTCATAATCTTCCCCATATTGATGTTCAATTTCGTTTCGGATGGCAAGGGCAGCCGATGGACTGGCGCCGGAGGTGGAAACAGAAATGATCAGTTTGCCTCTGCGAAGGGCAGCAGGTACAATAAAGTTGCTTAACTCCGGACGATCTGCAATATTAAGTAACTTATGCTGTTCTACCCCATCGAGATAAACCTGATAATTAACATCAGGAAGGTTTGTTGCGGCTATGACCAGAAAGGCCTCTTCAATATCCTCCCGTCTATAGCCACGCTGTTGCCCCCCTACAAGGCCGCTCTCAGTCCATTCAGCGATGGGTGGAGTGAATGTTGGACTTACCACAGAAACGACCGCAGAAGCCTCCAGAAGCGCCCTTATCTTCCTCTCTGCTACAATGCCTCCTCCAATGACAACACACCGCTTGCCCGTAAGATCAACAATCATGGAATAATAAGCCTTCATTCCCTCACATCCAGATCCAATGATGAAAATCAGAAATCCAATTGGCCGCAGTATAATTAATAAACACAAAAGCAAAACAGATTAATCCCCAAATGGAGAGCTTATGTCCGGGCCACCGGAGAAAAAAACGCTGCAATAGATAAAAACCGTACCCTATCAAGATCAATACCGAGTTTAACACCTTATAGTCGATCAATTGATTTGCTCTATCCAAGGAAATCATCGATATTGAACCTATAGTTACAGAGGTGAGTAAGAAGATCACACCAATAGCTACCGACAAGTAAGAATATCTTTCGATTTTCTCAAGACTGGGCAGTCTTTGCATGGTCCCGGACCATTGCTTCTCCTTTAACTTACGATGCAAAAACAAATACATAAATGAAAATAAAGCGGCTATGAGGAAAGCAACATAACTGCCCATTCCGAGTAAAATATGTACAAACAGCAAAACATTCGAAATTAAAGCTTCGTTGACAAAGGATACCGCGGCTCGATCATTCCACAAATTAAAGATCACCACCGAGAAACCAACCAAACTAAGAAACAACACGAGAAATTCAATCCGCATCAAATAACTGATTAGTAAGGAAATCGTAACGGTAAGCCATGATAACAGGAATAAGGTATCAAACATGGAGACTGAAAACTGAAAATCATTGGCAAATAATCTTACGAAGTAAAATACAGAGTGC
>DASWUO010000449.1:0-1739 GCA_036401615.1 Bacilli bacterium
TGCCATTGGCTCATGAATTGGTATTTAATGTCTTAAGGAACCGTCCTGATCGATATGGTTGTATTGCTGAGGTTATGAAATCCAATAAAGATTTGTATCTTCCACCCCTAGGAGAAATTATCGAAAGAAACCAATTTAATCAAGTTTATTTAGATAAACTGAACGAGCTTTTAAACTAATTTAATCCGATATAGGAAGGAGTCCTCTCATGCTCCCTGAAGTTACCTTTGTCCCGGCGCATAAAGCCATTAGAATTAGACCAGGCACGACCGTTATGGATGCAGGAAGCAAGACAAGAGTACATATTCGATCCCGCTGCGGAGGAAAAGCTCAATGTCTTATGTGCAAAGTGATCATAGAAGATCAGCGTGGAGTTAGACCCATGGAAGCCGATGAAGAGAACAAGTTAGGGCATCTGGCTGAAAATTCTTATCGTTTGGCATGCCAAACGCGTGTTATAGGTGATGTTACCGTAAGAGTTCCGGATGACCCGTTAAAAGAAGCCATACGTATGCAGTTGGCAAAACAAAGGGAAGAAGAGGAGCTATGAAGAAAACCGTATTATTCTCAATCATTATGGTGTTATTAAGTTTGTTATCGGGCTGTCTCTATCCTGACAATCAACGGATAGAAAATCAAACAGCGGTCAAGGAATACTTAACCATCGTACAGAATGCAGTAAATCAGTACCATGCGGACTCGGGTGTACTTCCAATAAAGAATAGTGAAATAAATACGCCGATTTATGAAAAGTATGAAGTTGATTTTGGTAAGCTCGGAGAGCGATATATTAGCACCATTCCGCCTAATGCCTACCAAAAGGGCGGGACCAACTATTATGTGCTCGTCAATATTGAGAAACAGCCTGAAGTGAAATTGATGGATCTAATCAGCTTTATCAGAATTGGGGAAATCGAGCGTTTGGTCAAGGCTTATATGTCTAAACATGAGGATACTCCCCCAGCAGGGGAAAGGGTTGCACCTCACTTTTACCGGTTGGATTTTGACAAGCTAGGGTTGGAAAACGAACAAATCCAAAGTGTGTATTCCAGTCAATTTCTTGGTCTGCTTGTCCACGATTCGGGAAAAGTGGCAATGGATTACGCCCCGGAGATCATGAAAATCATCACAAAGCGAGGTATCGCTTCCTCCCTGGACGAAAGCCAAGATCTTCGTGCTTTGCTTGTTGAACAATCCTACTACGTTCCTGCCAGTTCCTTCCCCTACCATTGGATTAATGGCGAACCCATAATAACTGAGCAATAGTTGAAATGAGTGTGCTCAAAAAGGGACGAAGAGAGAAAGGGTATATAGCCGTAGAGTTTACGTGCCTCCTTTGAAATTGTATTGTTACATTGTCAATTAAAGAGAATATAATTTCAACAGAGGCCGAAGGCATATGCCCTTTCTTTCGAAGCTGCCTTTTTGAGTACAAGATAACTTTCAACTAATGTTGGAGGTTTTTTTGTGTTTTTATGAATAACATCAATCCCCCGCACATATAACATATCGGGAACCCATATTATAAGTGATTTTTTTCAAGTAAGGGAGGTCTTAAAAAATATAGTCATAATCATTTACCCGTTACATATATTATTACTAGTCCAAAGAATGTACGAGTCAGGAGGAATCATAAGTGGAAAAGATCGATATTATGAAAGACATTGCAGAACGCACGGGTGGGGATATATATCTGGGGGTCGTCGGAGCCGTCCGCACAGGAAAATCTACTTTTATCA
>DASWUO010000450.1:0-3945 GCA_036401615.1 Bacilli bacterium
CACAACACCACCTTAATAGAATGAACTTAAGCGGCAGAGAAAAAGAGATCTTACACTATATTATAAAAGGCAAAAGCAATAAGGAAATCGCTGGAATATTGGATCTTTCTACAGGTACAGTCAGGAATTACATCTCCAATATGTTCAGAAAATATCATTTCCAAAGCAGAACAGAACTGGCCGTTTATTTCACCAGCACAGATACGCGCACCGAAGATGCAGAAGATGACAATTAAAAGAAAAATAAATGTATTAATCCCAATTATAAACATGACCTTTGTCACTATTTATATGGATCTCTTTTCATGATAAAGTAGAACCAGAAACATGAAAGCGCTTTTACTATGAAGAAAGAAGGTACTAATGATGAAAAACAATGGCATAAGAAAGATGTGTAAATTCGGACTTATTTTTTTACTTTTACTCCCCTCTTTAAATGTTTTCAGTCTGCCTGGCATGGCAGTAAATCAGGTTTTTGTGGACGATCATGGCGCAGTGCCTAATGACGGACTGGATGATGGACAAGCCATCCGCAAGGCTGCTGATGCCGCTGTGGCATTAGGAGCGGGTACCGAGGTTATTTTCTCCACAGGAACGTATCATACGAGCCCGCCTCCGACAGCATGGGAATTTAACACGGATGGAAATCTGGAAGGTTGGACAATGATGAGCCAAGTCACGGGTGAGGTGTCCGGAGGCAGCTTAAACTTGACCATTACAGGAAGCAATCCATACATGCATTCTCCCAACTATTTGAACATGGATGCAGGAAAATTCAAATTATTAAAAATTCGCATGAAAAACAGCACCACCTCGACAAGCGCGAATATTTATTGGATCACCGATTCCGATTCAACGTATAACGAATCCAAGAAGAAAAATATCACAATCAATGCTCTTGATACGGGATACACCGAATATGTGGTTGATCTGAACTCTCATTCCGGTTGGAGCGGTGTCATCAAGCAGATTCGGGTTAATCCGGAATATGGCGCAGCTGTGGGAACAGTCAATATCGATTATATCCGGGCGGAAACTCCGCCGCTTAAGGCATGGGATTTTAATACAGATGGGGACTTCGAGGGCTGGTCGATGGCAAATCAAGTGACGGGTTCCGTATCCGGAGGTGCTTTGAATTTAACTGTCAGCGGTTCGGATCCTCAGATCAAATCCCCGGATAACCTGAATATCAACTCGGGACAATACCCGAAAATGACCATAAGAATGAAGAATGAAACAACAGCGACAAAGGGCCAGTTATATTGGATAACCGATACCGATACAACTTGGGATACTAATAAACGTGTGGAATATACGATTACCGCAAATGACAGTGACTACAAGGAATATTCAATAAGTCTGGGCTCCAAGTTGTACTGGACCGGAACGATTAAGCAGCTTAGGGTGGATCCGGAAGAAGGCGCTTCCTCCGGAGTGGTTAAAATTGGGTTTATCCATCTCGTTCCTACTACGCCGATCTTAAATATTTACAACTTCTTAAAGGATGGAATCAGCGGCATTACCTTCAAGGGAACAAATACGGAAATCATTTCTACTGATCCGATGGCAGGCATGTTTAAATTTACGAATTCTTCGAATATTACGGTTCAAGGATTCACCTTTGATTACCAGGCACTTCCCTTTGTCCAAGGAGAAGTAGTTGCTGTAGATTCAACAGCCGGCACATTTGATTATGTTGTCGAATCGGGGTATACACTGCTGGATGATCCGCGAATGGCAGATGTGTCATCGAAATGGGGAACGGTCCGCGATCCCAGTAATGTGTACCTGCAAAAGAGTACGGCGAAAGATTTCATTGATATCAAATCGTGGGTAAAGTTGAATGCGAATACGTACCGCATGACAGTGCCCGACAACACGAAATACGTGATTGGCAGCGCTAATCATCTGAATACAGGCGATAAATTTGTCATGATTATTCGAGGGACGGCTAACAATATCATCAATTTCAGAGAATGCAACACGGTTACCGTTCAAGATGTCACCGTTCATGCCTCCTCGGGGATTAGCGTCATTTCCTATTATACTAATGCTCTCACGGTGAATAACTTGAACGTGGTAAGACGCCCGGCAAGTGGACGTTGGGTAACCACCAATGCTGACGGGGTCCATGTTCAGGCAGCAAGAAGCGGTCCTTGGATTGACAATTCCACATTCGAGGGCATGCATGACGATGCCGTGGCCATTTATGCCAAACCAAGCATCATTACCGAAGTGATTTCAACTACCCAAGTGAAAGTTTCCGGTTTTGGCGGAGGAAAGAATCCTTTAGCAGGGGATAAAATCCAAGTGTATGATCCAGTGAATGGTCGTACCAGAGGAACTGCAACGGTAACCAATGTGGAGGCCTTAACAGGTTATGCGGCTTCTTCACGAGCCATTCTGACGTTAGATACAGCGATTATCGGCATGGTAGCCGGGGTAGACCATAAGACAGCGGATACGATCTACAACCTTAATACCTATGCATCAGGCTTCTATGTTAAAAATAGCACGTTCCGGGAATCAAGACGTTATGGCAATTATCTTAAGGCATCGAACGGTGTTATCGAAAACAACACCTATACCAATATTGGAGGTTCAGCCGTCATCATACAAAATGAGCCAGACGCTCCGAATGGACCAGTAGCCGACAATATTCTAGTCAAAAATAATGTGATTGACGGTGTTGCATTCTTGGCTGTAAATGGAAATGCTACGTCATATTCATCGGCGATTCGAATTACATCTGAGAAGCTGGGCTTCAAGATGGCTGATGAACGCGGCCAAACGAACATTACGATTCAGAATAACACGATTAAACGTATTTTATCGCGAAGCGGGATGTACTTGTCCGGTGTTGACAACATCCAGATTATTGGCACGAACAGCATCGAGGCGTCTTCAACCGATCCGGTATTTGACGGGAAAATTAATGGTGTAAAATTGACCAATGCTTCCAATGTAGTGGTTGACGGATTGACCATTATCGATCCGCGTGCGGAATTGGATGGCGGAATTGTGATCGATTCAGCTTCACCTAATATATCAACCAGGAACTTAAGTTTTACCTTGGCTGCTGGAGTTCCGAGTGTACTCTACCACGCTATTAGCGCACCGACAGGGTTGACAGGAACAGTGGTTAGTGATACTCAGATTAACCTGGATTGGGCTGATAACACGGAAGCAACTCTGGCCAGCTATAATGTTTACCGGAGCACGACATCCGGATTTACGCCATCATGGAACAATCGGATAGCCATAGGAGTGACGAGCAGCGCCTTTACTGACACTGGGCTCTCCACTTCGACGACAACCTATTACTACAAGGTAACAGCAGTTGATACGGCAGGTGTGGAGTCTGCGGCATCCAAGCAAGCCTTCGGGTATTTATCGGACTATAACGTGGATGCGGATTTCGAAGGCTGGTCGATGATGAATCAAGTGACGGGCACCGTATCCGGCGGCCTTCTGAACTTGACGGTCAGCGGCACGGATCCTTATATTAGATCGGCAGATAATCTGGGCATGGATGCATCGAAATATAGAACAGCTAAAGTCAAGATGAGAAACAATACGACAGCGGCAACGGCAAGCTTTTACTTTATAACGAATACGGATACGGTATGGAATGAAACGAAAAAAGTGAGTTTTTCGATTACAGCCAGTGACAGTAAGTATACGGAATATACAGTGAATCTCGGTTCAAACGCAGCATGGACCGGTACCATCAAGCGCCTCAGATTCGATCCCGAGAATGGCGCTTCTGCAGGATCAGTTCATGTGGATAGTATCAATATTATGAACTAAATTTTACTGGATTTAATGCACTGTTCAAGAACTATGCAAGAAATGTAGTCCATGGCTGCCGCTCTATTCCTTTTTGGAAATAGAGCGGTTTTTTCATTGCAAAAAAGCGAGATAATATAAACTTTCGAGATATTG
>DASWUO010000451.1:0-7365 GCA_036401615.1 Bacilli bacterium
CTGAGAACTTATTACCTTACAATGATTCGTGGTACTATGGACCATTCTTCTAAAGATAATGTTGGCTCGGCCTTCATATCCAACGACGTAAACAATCCATGCTTCCACTTCAAGTGGGCAGCCACGGCGATCATGGCGGCATTGTCCATACATAACGACAAGGGTGGGATCACCAGGGAAATGCCATCCGCGGCACAACGGGCGGTTAAAGTCCCGCGCAGCCCTTGGTTAGCGGCGACCCCGCCGGCAAGCAGCAGTTGTTTGGCTCCAGTAGCTTTGACAGCCCGCAGCGCTTTCTCCACCAGCACCTCAACCACCGACTCCTGGAACCCCCGTGCTAGATGTGCGTACACCACCGTTTCGCCACGCATCCGCGCTTGGTTCAGCACATTCAACACCGCCGATTTCAGCCCGCTGAAGCTGAAATCGTAAGACTCGGGCTCAAGCCAAGCCCGAGGCATAACCACGGCAGCATCCGCTTCACACGCCAGCCGATCTATATAAGGCCCCCCGGGAAAGGGCAGCTCCATGGCCCGGCCTACTTTGTCGTAGGCCTCGCCCGCTGCGTCATCCCGGGTCTGCCCCAAGATGCGGAAGTGCCCCTCCCGCTCCAGGTAAACCAACTCTGTGTGTCCGCCGGACACCACCAGAGCAACCAAGGGATAAACCAGCTCCTGCACGAGCTGGTTTGCATAAATGTGACCGGCGATGTGGTGCACGCCGATCAAGGGCACATCCAACGCGCAAGCCAAGGCTTTTGCCGCGGTCACCCCAACCAGCAAGGACCCGACCAGACCCGGTCCTTGCGTCACGGCAACAGCCGAAAGATCGGCCAGCCCGATCTTTGCCTCCTTGAGGGCATCTTCAATCATCCATGTGATGGTCTCCACATGCTTTCTCGATGCCACCTCCGGCACCACCCCGCCAAACCGCTCATGCGTTGTAATTTGGCTGAAAACCTTGTTCGACAACACCCGTCGACCATCCTCAACCACCGCTGCTGCCGTATCGTCGCAGCTCGTCTCAATCGCCAGGATGCAGCTTTTCCCCGCCAACTCCGCCCGACCCTCCGTCGGATCCTCCCCCAATCCTAAACCGCTCATCGATCTACCCTCTTCCTGCTGCCGCCCGAGCCGCTCCCACTGTTCCCGCCGTCCGGCGAACAATCCGGCAAAGCCGCCCACATAATAATCGCATCCTCATGGTTATCGGAGTAATACGCCTTGCGAAAACCCGCAGCGGTAAAGCCCATCTTTTCATACAACCTCTGGGCAATTTTATTAGAAACCCGCACTTCAAGCGTCATTTTCACAGCCCCATGGAAACAAGCCAGCGCCTGAAGCTCCAACAGCAGCCTCTCCCCAAGCCGTTTCCCGCGAAACTGCGGGCGAATGGCAATGTTCGTAACATGGGCCTCGTCGATGATCGCCCACATTCCGCCGTACCCGATCACCTGCCCCTCCCACTCCATCACCACATAATGGGCAAAATGATTATTCACAATCTCATTATAAAAAGCCGCCGCCGTCCAAGGAGACGAGAAGGATTCCTCTTCAATGATACAAATCTGCTCGATGTCTTCCTCCGTCATTCTGCGAAAAACCGGAGAAATGTCCGTCTTCAGCTTATTCTTGGCCACCCAAGTTCTCTCCCTGTGCCGTGTCTCGCGATTGGATCGTGTTGCGATCACGTTGATTTCCCCACCAAGTTCTTCTCTGCCTCTGTCAGCTGCGCATAATTGGGCACAAATCCATGCACATCTTGGCCGCAGCCCTGCGCCCATTGGCCCAATCCAAGTAAACCTACATCACGCGCCCGTATCACTGCTGGTTCCCTAATCACCATACAATCGACCAGCTTCGAAACTTGATCTATAATATCCCCAAAAGGCTCAATTTCCCCCACAAAAACAATCCGCCCCGGCTGCCCGTAAATATCAACCAAGGCTTCCGCCCACTCACTAGTCATCAACCTAATAGAATCTTCTGCAAGACAGCTCCACTTTGTCCCTTCAGATACGTAAAGCCCCGTAAACGCTTGGTTTCTGCGCGCATCCATCAAGGGAACCACCCATTGGTTCAAGTTCATCATCTTCCCACCCGGACCACTGTTTCTATCTAACAAGCCCGCATCGTCCGTACGTCTCCCGCCGAAGTCACAGAGTCCCCCATAAGCCATGGCCTCCAAGCTCGAAACACCGACCAGCGGAACACCCAGCGCCCACGCCAAAGTTTTGGCCGCCGTGACTCCAATCCGCACACCCGTATAGGATCCTGGACCTTTCCCTGCTGCAATACCCTGTAGATCCTTCATGGTCATGTCTAAAGACTTAACAAGCTCTTGAATTGCCGGAATCAGCAGCGTCGAGTGATTTCGGACCGCATGAAGGTTGCTTTCCCCTAATACCGATTGCCCATTAAACACCGCAAGGGTCATCGCTGACGTGGATGTGTCAATAGCTAACCACTTCCCGGCGGGGTTTGTGCCCCTATTTTCGCGCTCCACTGTTTCGCCCATGGCCCCGGTTTCTATGCCGCCGCCTTCCTTCTGTATCCCTGTCATACCGTAACTTCCCCTGTCTGCAGTAACTGCCCGCACCACTCCATATAAGGGGTACCCCATGGCTTTATCCGGAACAACCGCTCCGATCCGCCCAAGTGCTCAATAAAGATGTCCAATCGTCGGGCAGGAAGCAGCTCCCCAATCCGGCTCGCCCACTCCACAACCGTTACGCCTTCACCGTAAAAGTACTCCTCCAACCCCAATTCCCCGGCTTCCTCCAACTCCAGCCTATACATATCCATATGATAAAAGGGCCAATCTGCCCCTCGATATTCCTTAATTAGTGTAAAGGTCGGACTGCTAACCAATTCTGCAACCCCGACCTCCCTGGCCAGAGCCTGCGAAAACCGCGTCTTCCCCGCACCCAAATCCCCATCAAGCGCAACGACGGCGCCGGGTTCAAGACACTCAGCGAGCTTCGCTGCCAGCTTCCCCGTATCTGTCTCGTTTTCCGCCCGAAAATAATACGTTCCAATCTCATCCGCCATCTTGAATCTCCACCTTAACACCAGCAGTATTAGCAACACCTATCAATTATATAGGTCTATCAAGACTGGAGCAAATAACTCACCCGGGAGACCCGTGCAGCAGGGAACACTGCATCCCAAGCCGAGCCAATTTCACATTAGAAGGCAACCCATAATCCCGCTCCATATCAATCGCATGAGACATATGCGTAAAGATCACGCGTCCCGGCTTAACCTCCGCCACCAGCTCCAACGCCTCAACCATGTCGTACACAGACCTCGTGGCAAGCTCCGCTTCTTCATGATAGAAGCTCGTGCCCAATATCAGCAAATCCAGTTCAAACAAAAGATTCTTCTGGTCGTCCGGCAAACTTATAGCATCCGAACAATATACCCACTTAAAGCCATCCTTGGCCCAATGATAAGCATACGAATGACCATTCTTCCCGTGATTCACCTTCCAAGGCTGGATCTGCCATCCTTCAAACTCGAATCCGGTGGAAATATCGTGATAGGTCAAGTTACTCTCCAACCAAGGATATCTGCGGTGCAGATCATTCAACACATCCGCCGGGGCATAGACATTCCCCTTCTTCAGCGTCCACCGGCAGGCATCTCCCCACTCCGGAAGCCCCGCTACATGATCATGATGCGCATGTGTGACCAAGACATGTCCGATCTCCCTCTTCTGCAGCTGCTCCATCTGTCTGGTCCAATCAGGTCCGCAATCAATCAGCAGATCCTCTTCCCCTGCTTGGATGAGCACGCTAGAACGCAACCGCGCATTCTTCCCTGTCCCTCTCGCCTCCGTGCATACCGCACAGCTGCAATAAACCCTCGGAACCCCCATGGAATCACCGGTTCCCAGAAAAATTAAACTGTCCACAAAGTGGTTCCTCCCTGTTCTTAACCTCATAAATTAAGGCAAGATAAATTTATTCTATATTCAGGCGAAATTCCCTTTAAAGTGATTGCACATTCGACAAAATTTCGCGATATCCTTCGATTGTTAGGGCTTTTGGATTTTTTTTTGCTTTCTGGTAACAATAAGTTTACAACAACTTTGTAAGGAGGAAAATGAATTGAAACCTAATGAATTAACCCCCGCGGAAATTATAAATCTGTGGAATTCGTATATTACCAATAGCATGGGCATATGGGTTACCCGACATTTTATATCCAACACCCAAGATGAATCTGTGAAGGCATTGCTTAAACAAGCTGAAGAAATCGCCTTATTTGAAAACGACACCTCGAAATCCTTTCTGGAAGCAGCCGGGCAGCCTTTGCCGCAGGCCTTTGACCAAGGGGATGTGAGTGTCAACAGTCCGGCCCTTTATACCGACAAATTTATGTTGATTATCAAATATACCTTGGTCCAAGCAGCCAATGTAGTGTATTCCTTCTCTTTAAACACCTGCACCCGCCAAGACATTCGCCAGTTTTATGAAATCTGCCTGAACAGGTCCGCAAAGCTGTACAATGGTTTTGCCGATCTTGTGGTAAGTATGGGATTGCATCATCCGGAGTTCCGTATTCCCCGACCCGGCCATATTGAGAAGGTTAGCACCCAAAGCTTCTTAGCAGGATGGTTTGCCGACCGACGCCCTATTAATGCGCAGGAGATTGCAATACTTGAGTTTAACTTCCGCTCCACTGAGGTCCATAAGGAATTTTTAAAAAGCTTCACCCAGATTACCCCTTCCAAAGATATGCGCAAATACTTTCAAAGGGGCGTCGAATTGTTCCAAAACCATATTGAACTTTATCAGAAGCTTTTTACCGATAATGATCTCCCCAAGCTTCCCACATGGGAAAGTGAAATTCTAGAAACAACCAACGCCCCCTTCTCCGACCGATTGATGTTGTACAAATGCTCTTTGTTGTCTGCAGCCGCATCTGGCCGTTATGGCATCGCTCTCTCCAGTGTGCTTAGAAAGGATCTGGGCGCGATTCATATGCGGTTAATGACGGAAACCCTGCTCTTCGCCGAAGACGGCGCCAACCTTATGATCGAGAAGGGCTTCCTGGATCAGATACCTATGGCCAAGGAGAACACGGCTGTTCCTTCTTCGGATTGAAAATCCGAAGGACACCACATAAAGAAAAGTCAACCATCACAAGGTTGACTTTTCTTTCACTCTAAATGCCCTGCTTTCCCCGTACTGCCCACTAAACTCCAACTCTGTCTAGACCCTTACTTCGTTGCTAACTTATCCCGGTTCACGGCTCCAGGCGGCTGCTCCAACCACCCATGCTCAATCATAATGTTAGCCCCGTCTGTGGCATATTTAACTACCTCAGCCATAAGACGCGTGTAATGCAATCCTAAATCACTTCGGGGTCCCATTCCAAGGCTGATCCCGTAATTTCCTATCCCTGCAGCATTCAAGGTGACGACATGGAACATCATTAATTTATCGGAAAAAGGAGCCACGGTTGAATCCGTAGGCAATATGCTCCAAGCGCTTGCAGATGGAAGATACTCTAAACTTAAGACCGAACCAAATATCTCGACATGTTTATCGGCAATATCCCTGCCCCGGACCATAAACTCCCTGACATCCTTGGATTGGGCCACTTGGCTGAATCCCATTAGCAGGGTGCGGCCTAATTGATTCTGAATTAAATTGAAATAAAGGTTGGAGATCTCAAGAACACTCAAAGGTCTCTTATCCGTAAACCATCCCATTAAATAACTTTGTTTTTGTACATACTCCACCTTATCCGGTGTAGGAATGTAGGGAGACCTAATAAAGCTGCCTTTCCCCAGCATGGTTTCCGTTGCTTTATTAAACAACCTCGCAGATTCATTCAAACATTCCGTGTAGTATTCACATATATCCAAGCGTGCCGAATTAGACAGGAACAAGGCATAGGAGTTCATACCCATCTTCCCGATATTCTGGATATAGAACAGATAAAAGTCATCTGTATATAATCGCGGAACTTCTTCGGTATACATGTCATTTTCCTCGGAAAAACCATCTGGCACAGGAAAATTCTCTTCTTTGAAAAAAGAAACCAGTTTTTCCACATGAGCTTTAGACAGGGTTAGGGCGTAATCAAGTATCGCACGAATATCCGTGTCTTCAACATGCTTAAGGAAAGAACCAATAGTGCAAATAGCCATCGTATCGTTCTGGTAATTTGCCCAGATATTAGCGATTTCGGCTGAAGTTAATTTTATTTTATGTGGGGTTGCAGGTGCTTGTATTGTCATCGTACATTCCTCCGTTTTGTGTGTGTCATATATAGCTATATGATTTACCACGGAAGGCAAAATTATGTTTATTTATTATACCGGATCATTTTTTGAGAAAAGAAATAATAAAAGTCGTCTCTTCCGCATAGGAAGTATAGGACATGCTGCCTTGGTTGGAGGACATGATTTTCTGGCAAATGGCTAAACCCAGGCCTGTCCCATCAATTTTATCAGTAACAAAAGGGGTAAACAGCACTTCTTTCATCTCTTGCATGATTTCAGGACCATTATTGGAAATCCAGAGATAAATATACCGATCATCCTCGCTGCTGAAGATCTTCATGATTCTCGGAGACGAAACAGCTGTCAATGCATCAACGCCATTATTAATCACATTGGAAATGACTTGCTGGACAGCGATTTTCTGCACAGTTACCACATGGCTTTTATCTATCTCTTTAACCAGATGGATATCTTCATTGATTAACCGGGGATCCAACAGAGAAAGTACAGATTCGACCAGCCGATCGACGGATATAGAAATGGCAGTTTCTTCAATAATCCGGTTCTTGGAAAAACTTAATAACCCGGTAATCTGCATGTTGATATTCTCAAACTCATCTTCGATAATTCTAATATACCGTTCAACCTTTAATAAGGACTCCTTAGTAATATTCGTGCGCAGCAGCTTAAGAAAGCCGCGGATGGAAGTCAGGGGGTTTCTGATTTCATGGGCCATACTGGCCGCCATCTTGCCAATTAATTGAATGCGGTCTTCATGCAGTTCCCTGATCGTAATATCTTTGCTGTGGATTAATTTCTCAGATTGTTCTGTATAGCATTCGTAGAGATGCCTTTCGTACTCATAAATTCTTGCACTCAAATGTCTCAAGAGAACTGATGAGACTGTATTTAACCGATCGTACCGTTCGACAATTTCAAACAGGGCATTTCTCCAGCAATGCGAGATATCCACCATGTGCAGAATGGGGGTTTTGTTCTCAATTAACCCGCGGCAAATCTCGGGAATCTTCTGCTTAAGCGGATGCTCCCGGGCAGGAATATGCGTATCGGTTATATATTGTAAATATTCCCGGCCTCCCTTATACATATTAGATTTATTATAGAATC
>DASWUO010000452.1:0-16660 GCA_036401615.1 Bacilli bacterium
GATAATTGTAAGGGTACGTTTTTAAATCTTGGTTTATAGAATGTATCAGATGGGGTAACGATGCTAAAGCATCCTTCTGTAGTTTCTGCCAATCGGGAAACCATTCCCAATCTTGGCCATCCTCACCTAATGCCTTCAGCAGAAAGGAAATTTCCGGATATTGCGTGGCTATTTCTTCCCCCCTAACCAGAAAACAGGCCTGCAAATCAACAAAAGCTTGCATTTGTACGGAAGTCAGCGAAATTCCCGGGTAGAGTTGACGTTTGAATTTTTCAAAAAACCTCTTCCATGCAGCACGCCATATATAGAACACTATATCATTTCTCCTTGTCCTCACGCGAACCTGATTCTATAAATTCCTTAAATCATCCAAGAAAGAACCGATCTCTTCTTGATCCATCCATTCCGCCCTTACTAAAATTCTGGCCAAGACATTTCCGCTGGCGAGATCCTGGAAACCCGGCCGTAGTATACGATATTGTACCGAGGATTTATTCCTTTGCTGTGCATCAATATCAAACATGATCCAATCACTATGTCGGATAAGCCATTGTTCAACCGCTGCATGCTGGCCTTCTTCTTTCAAGTCGGCCCCCAACCAATCGATTTCTAAAATTTCAGCTAGGAGCGCAGCTTCCCGAATGGGCCACTTTAGACGGTTAGGCGCCTGTTCATCCAGCCAAGAACTAATTAGCTGAGCTTTGTTGGATAGAAGCAGGCTTCCTAACTTCTTAAGGAAATCCATCTCTTCTTCAGTTCCGGTTGCTTTGTGTAAGAACCCCAGGAATAAAGGCTGTATCTGAACTCTTGCTGTCTTAGCCCGGACGGATTCACCACTGAAGAGCTTATGCAGGTAAGGAGCTTCCATCTGCAATAATAATTTTAGTTCACCAAATGATTTTATCCGGAAAATATATTGATATAGAATATCTTTATTATGAATGGCCAAGTAATGAAATATGGGGATCATTACTTGAGCGTTTATTCCTGCTTTAATCCCGTCTGCAAAGATGGTACAGCACCGATCGATGATAAAGATGGGATCCATAGGGGTGATTGCCTCGTGCTTGTTAGTCTTCACTATGCGGAGTAAACGCTGCTCCAAACTCACCGGGTCGAGGCATAGAATCCACGACAAAGCTTCATAATCATAAACCGGTTGGCTAAAGGCATTTATAAATGGATCCCAGTTTCTTAAGATCACGATCTCTCTAAGCCATCTTCCCCTTTCAACATCTGCTAAAGCTAAAGGCACCAACTTATATAGATAGGCGGGAATGGATTCGCCACGGATCATTTCTGCTTCATACCCTTGGATATCGAACACTGCCCCATATACAACATCTAATTGGGTTTCATTATCATGGGTTCTTGTTAAATATATTAATAAATCTGCCCACCAACTCTGCCTTGGCTCAACGTTGATGACACCGCGGGTAAAATTATTTTTCGAAGCGTAGGCAATAAACCAATTAATAAAATGACTTCTTTTGTTGGTGTCCGTTAATAGTTCGACATAAACAGCATGAAAATTGGTTTGTTTCAAGTAATGGATATAGGAAACCCCGTCCAAATCCATAAGGTGACCGGTAAATAATTGGACCCTATCTTCGGGGTGCGGCCATTGTTTATGATGAATATAAGCTACAAACGGCGAGTCTGTAAATTTCTTCTGTAATACCTGTCCGGGGATATTTAATTTTTTCTGCAAATAATCATCTCTTACTGCCTTATGTTTTAATTCTTTCTCTTCGTCTTCCATATCCAACCGGTTGTCGATTTCTTGTATTTGCTCCTTGTATTTCATTAGTAGGGCTTCTTGATCCTTATCTACAATGGCCTGAAATTGGCGGTATTGTTTAACAGATTCCTTAATCCCTTCTATCCAATGGTGTAAGGCATCCTTTATTACGTCTTGCTTATAGAATAATTCCAGATCCACCATCGCCGTCTTAAATAAGAGTGCCCTGTGTTCCTCTACTGACCAATCTCCAAACACAAGATCATAAAGAAGTTGTTGAAAAAATACGTCCGAAAAAGGAATATAGCTGTTCTTATACATACCGGGAGAACGGGGAAAATTCAGGTCACCAAGAATTTCATCAGGCATCGGGAACAACAGCCATTCTATCAAGTAGAAAGGATTCTTCTCCAACAATAGCTTAGTCAATTTATCTTGGTAAGAGGCATTCTTGTTCTGGTTGAAATAGTGCATTAACCAATTTGTTGAGATTCTTTGCCCTTGATGATCTATATTCATGGCTCTACATCTCCATCCGTTGAGGGAGTGTCCGAAGTACCCAAAGCAGCAATGATAGAGGCTTTCCGGCTTACCTCTTGATAAACGGAGCCCAAAAGCCGCTCTAATGAAACATCCCTTTTCCAAAAACCAGGATCTTGAACCGAGGAGATCAGCCAGGCATTTTTCTTCGGTACTGTGTAAGTTAATTTGGGCTTCTCCTCATGCAGTGGAGTTTCATCCGGGTTAACAGCAGTTTTTGTTGCTGGAGATATCTTGTTTAACTCGGTTTGATGATTGATATAACGAGTTTGTCTAATCTTCTTCATCAGGAGGTTAGGGGGCAATCCCCTTAATTCGAAGATCAGCAAGGGATTCAGCCTGCACTTCTCCCCCAATAGATATAAAGCTGCTGCTATATGTTCACAGGGCATTCCACTTTGACAAATACAGCTCAATGTCCATTCACTTGATTCCTTGGGGTATAAAGAGATTTGTTTAAACAATAAGCCGGGTTCAAGAAGTGAAGGCATTTCATGGTTTAACAAAGCTGCTTCAAATACGGCCTCCCGGGCTAATATGTTCAATACTTCAGTCCATTCTTCACGATGATACGGTTTCAATTGAATCTTCACCTGACAAGGCCGTGATTGCGGGTTTGGCACTTTCGCTTCAACACCATCCAGGGAAAGGGCAAAATCTGTTATGTTATGTTGATGTTCATAAGCTTGGCCTTTCCTCATCAGGGATGCCCATCCCAAGCGCAAAGTCATATCGTGCCATAGCGCTCTCCCGGTGATGTTGTTTTCAGGATCCATGTTTACACCTCTCCTACTGTCGCGGCATCTTCATCTGCTTCAATTAATAAATTATTTCTTAAAGTAAAGATGTCCTTCAATTCTTCCGTAGTAAGCTCTGTCAGCCATTCATCGCCTTTTCCAATCACGCTTGCTGCCAAGGCTTGTTTACTTTCAATCATCTGGTCAATACGTTCCTCCAAAGTTCCCGCACAAATAAATTTATACACCTGCACATTCTTCTCCTGCCCAATTCGATAAGCCCGGTCCGTTGCCTGATTCTCAACAGCAGGATTCCACCAGCGGTCATAATGAAATACATGATTTGCTTTGGTTAAATTTAAGCCGTATCCTCCTGTTTTCAAGGAAAGAACAAAGATCTTGGGAGCCTGAGGGTCCTCTTGAAATTGAAGCAGCATTTCATCCCGTTTGGCTTTAGAAACACGGCCATGCATGAGAAACACTTTCTGTGTGAATCGTTGTTCCAGATGAAATGTCAAGAGCTCGGCCATGACAGCGTATTGAGTGAAAATAAGGCTTCGTTCCCCCTGCACCAGTACCTCATCGAGCATTTCAATTAAACGTACAGATTTACCCGAACGTCCCTCCATAATCCGGGAATCCCCCAGGAAATGAGCAGGATGGTTACATATTTGTTTTAAATGTGTCAGAGCTGCGAGAATGATCCCCCTTCGCTCCATTCCTCTGGCTTTCTCTACTTTCTTAAAAACATCTTGAACACAGGCTTCATACAATGTCACCTGTTCCTTGGTTAAGGAACAAAACACCTTAATTTCTTGTTTTTCCGGCAGATCTTCTATTATGCTCCGATCGGATTTCACGCGTCTCAAGATGAAGGGCTTCACGATTTTCTGCAGCTTTACTGTTAATTCCGGATCCTGATTCCTCTCAATTGGGACAGCAAACCTGCGGGTAAAATCCTCTTTGCTGTTTAAATAATCAGGATTAAGGAAGTCAAGAATAGACCACAATTCAGATAAACGGTTTTCTACTGGTGTTCCAGTTAAAGCAATATAATGATTGGCTTTAAATTTACGGATACTTTGTGTTTGTTTTGTCGAGGTATTCTTAATATTCTGCGCTTCATCGAGTGTAATGACATCCCATAGTATGGTTGATAAATACATATCATCGCGTTGGGCGGTGGCATAAGAAGTTAATAAGATGTCGTGTCGGGACACTTGTCTATCTAATTCAGGTCCATTCAACCTGCCAATTCCATAGTGAAGGTAGATGTTCAAGGAAGGAGCAAACCGCTCAAGCTCCCTCTGCCAATTACCCAACACAGAGGTTGGGCAGATCAGCAAGGCGGTTCCAGTTAAAGCATTGGTTTGTTTTAAATGCAATAGATAAGCAATCCATTGAATGGTTTTGCCCAGTCCCATATCATCAGCTAAACAGGCGCCAAGCGACATATGCCTCATGCCGATTAACCAAGAGAACCCTTTAATTTGATAAGGCCTAAGGGTGCCTTTAAACCTGTGCGGCTGGTTGAGAACAGGCGTAGTATCGCCATCCTTTAACCGCTCCAAGAAAAGGCCGAATTCTCCGTCAGCAGTTACCTCCACGATGGGCATAGAACTTGTGGGGTCCATTACTGGCTCGTTATCTTGCGAACTGCGGGTATTTAAAGCAAGGTGAACAGCTTCCGCAACCGAGATACTGCCACGGGAATTTAATTCGAGTTGGTGGAGGATCTTATCCGTTTGTAGAACCGATAACTCCATCCACTTGCCTTTAACTTGAAGCAAAGGCCGTTTAAGATTCACCAAGTGTTCGAATTCCTCTTTAGACAGGTCATTGTCACCAATGGCCAAACGCCAATCATAGCTTAATAAAGAATCGAATCCCAATTTACTGGGCAAGCCCGTTTCAGATGGATGATGAGGATCGAAGTTGACTTTTGTTGTTAAATTCATTTTCATCCCGATAACCGGTTTAGTTCGGATCCACCACCCGGGTACGAAAACACCCAATCCCATGTTCTTTAGGGCAGCGGCAGAGGACTTAAGAAATTCGTAAGCTTCTTCATTTGTTAATTCACATTGGATCGGAAAAACGGATGACAAACATCGTTTAAGGGGTGCAAAGATACGGGATGCTTTATATAAATCCTTCAATAACCTTTCTTGCGGCCCATAGAAACGACAATTCATGTAATGTAATTCTTCTTCTTTCTCCAACCAAACCACTTCAGAAGGAACAAAGATATCCAGGTCATCCAAAGCTTGAAGCGAGAATTGAAGTATCCAGTTCTGATCATCAGCTTCTTCATTCACGGGTTCCCGTAGATGAAGACAAGTCCTGTAGGAGGATTGGTTTCTCTCCAAGAGAATGTCATTGCGCCATAGCCTAACATCATCATAGAGCCATTCAAGAGAAGCAGATTCCTGCCCCGGTTCAGGACTCAATAAAGTGTACAACCAATGCTCGGTAGGTTTCAAGGGTGCAATATATCTGGGATTTAGATCCTTCATCAACTTCTTCAGGTGTATTTCATCTATGCTTTCGCGTATAAACCGATCCCCTATCGAGTTAATAAAGTGATGCAGATTTTGTTGTCGGGACACATTCTCATTGAAACTGACTTTATCAGGAGTAGGCATCCGGCTCAACAAATTCTCGATCTTCAGCTGTACAGAAGGATCTTCAAGCAAGAAATCCCAAGAACTATAAAAATCGGGCGTTGAAAGCTCTTTGGTGTGAATCATAGGAACAAAGTGCTGGGTAACCAATAATTCTAACAATAGCTTCGCTGCATGCTGCCAGAATCGGATATGCTCTTCGCCATGATAGTGGTTTAAATGTAATGCAGCCTCCTCATTAGATTGATTAAGAAGGATTAGCAGTTTAGAAACACTAAAATTATTGTTAAATAACATTCATGGCTCCCAACTTTTATCTGAAATTTGATTAACCTTGTTAAGAATGTTCGAAAAAGATCATTCCTTCAGTTTAACAAATCTGCTGTTGGGATACAAACGGGCAGCAAAATAT
This sequence comes from Bacilli bacterium, assembly GCA_036401615.1. Taxonomy (GTDB): domain Bacteria; phylum Bacillota; class Bacilli; order Paenibacillales; family DASWUO01; genus DASWUO01. Next base: position 6,055 of record DASWUO010000452.1, read on the forward strand.
AAATTCCCGGGAAACAATTTTTACAATATCCCCCTCTTTCATCTCATATATTTTATAGGATACTAGGGGAATATCGTTTAAAAATGTGCCATTCTTGGATCCTAAATCTTTAATACAATATTGTGATCCGATCTGGAGAATTTCAACGTGGCAACGGGATACTTCTAATTGATCCATGACAAAGTTGATACCCGCAGGACCCCGGCCTATAATAAAGTTATCTGCTGTAATTTCAAATTGTTTAAGTTCTGATCCATCATTATACTGAAAGAACGGTTGTTTAACTTGAATATTTTCTTCATAGTTTGCGTCAGGAACTCCCTTTGGATCAAACAGAAGAACCGTAGCATCCGATTGAGTTAATAAATCTGTATTCAATTTGCTATTCTCATTGTTGGGTATGTACTCAGCAGCAAAAGGAACGGGATCTGTAACATCCTCCCTTTTATTCCTTGCAAATGTTGCGAAGATTCTTGTAAAGAGTGCAGAAAACCAGGGAGTTATCACCAGTTCCGCTTCCGGAGAATTTAGAAGATCTTCTTGTGTTTTGAGTACTTTAGGTAAATGAGTAGCGGCAGTCTCCATCAGCTTCTGATTTATTAAATTCATGAACAGTGATTTTAATCCGGAAACACTAAAACGGTTGCTGCCCAAAAAATCAATCACTTCTTGAATGCCGTTTCCCTGCAGATCATGGATAGATGAAATCAGATTGATTGCAAGTGTTCTCATTTCATCTTGTAGATTACTTTTATTAATCACATGCTTAAGAGGCAAATAGGTTAATTCAATATCAGAGTAATCCAAACCAAGAAATATAAATTGTTCATGAATAATATAGTTTTTTTCACTGAGCATATATTGTCTGCTGTCATCAATTACACAAGTAATCTGCAAGAGAAGATTATAATACTCTTGTATGCTCATTTTATTAACTTTTAAGCTCTGGCTTAGCATCCGTTTAGAGGCAATGTTATAACGAAGTTTAATATTCATGTTCATTTCTTCAATTTCCAAAGGCAATAAGTTAGGGATAAAAGTTGTTCTGATCATATTCGTTGAAATGGGCTCCAATTCATTATAATGGATAGGAGATTCCCTTGTAATTAACAGGTAATTATCAATTTCTTTAATATAATCATAAGTTAAGCCCAGAATGCTTTGATTCAAATAAATGGCCTCTCCTTTCTAAAATTTGATCAATAAATATAAACGGTTAGAACACCCGGCACTACTGCATACATAAACGGAAAGGTTAAACATTCCTTTTTCTTAAGAACAAGAAATTTTAAATCCAGTAATACAATGGAATGAAATATATATACTATAATTCGGGCCATTCTTTTCACAAACTCCTTACGGGCTAGCAAGATAACCATTCCTATTAAACCTGCATAAATTACAGAATATATGACACTGTGTATAACAAACTCGGTTCCAGCTATAGCCCCTACCGCGGCAAATAATTTGACATCTCCAGCTCCAATAGCCTTAAAGAGGAATAGTAGTAACAGAGCGACGAAACCCGAAATCAAACCTGCTAAAGAAAATAATAAACCCTCCAAACCTTTGTTAATAAGATTCCAGAGTAATCCCGCTAAAGAAGCGATTGCGGTCAACTTATTAGGTATGATTTGTTTTCTAATATCTGTAATAAATGCAGCAATGATGAATGTTATTAATAAATAATGTCCGATTTGCATACTTTCTCCCCTCTTCTATGCTCCCACCCACACACGCTCTAAACTTCTCTTTCTGATATAAATGATTTTTCGAAAAAAAGGAATGGGCAGAGTCAATTGGTATTTGGCTTCGATACCAAAGATTGCCCGGGATCGATTCGATAAATTGGGTAAAGTCACTTTTTCAATAGTCAGCTGACTCGAATTCAATTTTTTAATATCCCCTGAATTCACATCAACAAAATAATTTAATAAAGGCTTAAAAACACGGTTTAATGCTTGATTATATTTGTGGTTTAGGGAATCTTCAATAGAATTTCGCTGATATAATTCCCATTTGGCCACTTCCAGCAAGGGTGGCGGAATGAGAAAGGAATAATGCTCATAATCTTGATACAACAGATCCACCGGATACATATGTGCAGCTATTTGCTTTGTAGTTTCTGAAACGGCTGAGGATAAGGCTATATCAATAATAGATATTTTTATTAATGTAATAAGACTCAGCACAAATACAAGGAATAACGGCATAATCAGGGCAGCTTCCAGAGCAATACTTCCAGAATCTTTGCGGCATAATTTCATCTAAACCTCCTTAATAAGACATTACGGCTGATTTCGTTATTACATAATGATTTTGTTCAATCGATCCTTCCAGAAACCCAACAAGACCTAGAGTTTTGATTAATCCCGGGATAAACCATAACTTTAAAGTAAACGCAGCCGTGGTCTGGATAAAGGTTGCCTTGCCGGACAAATCCTCTCCGGTATTTAATTCAATTAAGGCCTGCATCCTTGCTAATAACTTGTGATGATTGCTGTGAAGAAATAAAAATAGTTTCAAATAGTCTTTATAATTCATCTTAACGGCCTGTAATCTATTCATTAATTCAACATCCTCTCCCTTATTTAATCGTTCCATATCTTGATATGCAGCTGCGGCGGCTTTGGTTAAGGAACTGATCAAAACCATTATAGGTGAGCCTAATGATAAACTGTAGGAATCAGATAAAGCTTCTGCTGTTCTAAAAGCTAATCGTATAGCAAATAATTCTGCGTAAGCCGCTGCTGTATTTCCTAAACAAGATTCTAATCCATACAGCAAATACTCAACCTCCTGACTTTGAAGTGCATGCGTCTTGAAGTTAGACAAGGTTACAGCAGCCTTGGAATTAGCAAGATCACTACTATAGGTTTTATAATTAAAGTAATTTAAGGCATATTCATTGATATAAATTTCATTCCGTGCCTTTTCCAACAAGTCCAATAAATAATGAAGTGTGAATAATGATCTTTGGCCCGTTTCCCCGGCTTCACCCAGAATAAGAGACGAATTATCTGTAGAATTCTGTGTCTTCATATCCACTGTTCCCTTGTTTAACTGGCTATATTTATTGTATAAGCCCTCTTCTCCATTAAGCTTCTCATATAGATGTGCAGTATTATAAGTACAAACATTATGCCGGGACGTCTTTTTTACTTTATCGATAGTGGACTGTGTTTGATTTAAATGCCTTGTTTTTTCAGATTCCAACAATGTTTTTTCTCTTTGACGTTTTAGTTCATCCGTATTTATTGAATTAAAGGTGTGCAAACACTTGTCATAATACAATCTATTAAGTTGGATAAGCTCTGATCTGGAATCAACATCCTTACTTAAGTGGCTTAATCTGCTGATAAAACCGGAAAAAAGAGAGCCTACTTCGGAAACTTCTATCCTAAACTTAACGAAATAAGCATTCCCTAGTATAGGTACTTTCTTAAAAACTTCGTCTTTGTCCGTTCCGTCAAGTTCCTTGGGGCGTTCACGGAGTATACTATTTATTTCTTTGGCTATTTCTTCATCTGTTTTCTTGGCTTCTTCCAAGTAAACTTGAATTTTACCCGTAACTTGTTGTATAAACAACTGTTCTGGAATCGCTTTTCGGGTAACGGAAACCAGTTTTCCCTGGTCCATTGTTGCTGTGTTTTGTTCGAGTATGTTACTATAAGTGCCGTAATAAGATTCAACTTCATTTTTCATAACCGTGACTTGTTTCCAGGCATTAGTTAAATTTCTATCCCTTTTATCAATTAAGGCTTCCAACTTAATGGCATTCTGCATAAATTGTTCTGCGTTTTTAATAGCAGGCGCTGCTTCAGTAAGCTTGGACATAATACCCCGTGTAAATTCGATAGGTGCTTTATACTTCATTTCCTCTAAAATTTGATGCTCCAGCACGGCATGATTCCCCAAACTATACAACTGATTATATGAAAAAGCTTGATCTTTAAGGCCCAGAGAAACCAATACAAATTCATTAGGTCCATGATGACCTATTAAATTATCTTGTAATAACTTTTCTGTTTCACGTGAACCTTGCAATGGAGTCCGCTCCAAACCAAACAATCCGTATGTGAGTAGTTCAGGATTAAATGCAGAAAGGGAGGATCTTGCTGCTGTCTTCAAGATGTTTTCCGCTTGGTTTTCCGCTATTCTTACTCTAGCTAAATCTATTAATAGAACATTAAAAACAAAAATAGAACTAATAATCATCATCAAAAATATAGAAACTGCACCTTTATCGGAGTTAATTAACCTATGCACTATTCGTCCCCTTCAGTCATGGAGTATAATCACAATACCTTTCTTCAACAGTTCCTTTTCAAGGGATTCTGAAGGGCCAATGGATCCATCGGACTTTCTCCTAAAAAAGTGCCAAACTATGCCGTTTACTTCACCCTTTCTCAGAATCTCGATGTCTTTCATTAACTGGGCCGCCAAGTCTTTATCCTTGATTTTACTGCCAAAATAGGCTTGATGTGCAATCTTGTCCTGATCCAGTGCATCAATTACACGCCATTTCCCAACCTCCTCCGTTCTTATATTGATAGACCTGCCTTTGACTAACTTTTGTAAATATATCTTGGCCTTGGCATGGGATTCAAAAGATAGGCTGTAATTATCAACAGGCAAATCACGGTTGCTTGTTTTATTGCGGAACTTTTTAAGCAAGTCGTTTATCTGGGGGATATTTAACTCTTTAGTAATTAAAGGCAGATAAGTTCTGGTTAGATTGATATTTCTAATAAATTCAACCGGATCTATGACTTTAGAACTTGCAAGAGAATCTACCGTATCATTTCCAATAAAACTCTCAACAAAAGCTGGAAATTTGAAAGAACTCCTAAGCTGCACAGATATCTTGCGGTCAAACAGATGATGGGTATAAGTTATTCTTGCTTTATATCCATCAGGCATAAACTGAATGGCTTTGGCCAATTTCTTCCGCGGCAGGCTTGATTCCCGGCTTATTTCTTCCCCTGCCGTAAATTTTACTTCGGTTGGGGTATAGGTAAACAAAAATTGAAATATACCAGAAACACTGTCATCAAAATTACGCCAATAGAGATTATCGTATTCATGGATATAAAAAGCTCCTGTAACAGGGTTACTATAGCTGTTATTCCACGCAAAGGCCGTTCTCTCTGCAATCAGAGCGGCAGTTGAATAGGTGACAACTTTCTGATATACATACATGGACATGAACAACAAACTAACTGTCGTTATGAAGATAATTGGAAACACCAAGGAAGCTTCGATGGTAAAGCTGCCTTGCTCTTCTTCTATCCTCCTCATTAATCAAGCGAAGGTACGGTGACTGTGTCGCTGTTTGTTTTTTGAAACTCTGTATTGGAGGTATCCAATAATTTCTGAACCCACTGGATGATCCACTTTCGAAAAGCAATAGCTATAATGACAATAACTGCGATAATCAAGATCATTTCCAGTGTTCCGATCCCCTCTTCTTCCTTCCATATTTTTTTTAAAAGCCGCCATATTATGTCCATATTGACCTCCGAATTTTATTTTTTACTTTTATTCATTCATCAACAAGACCGCCGGAGTTGTTATAATTACCATAAGTACTAAAAATACAATCATCATGGGGAAAACTAATTTAGCTGAAGCTTCTTCTCCCAAGGTTCTGGTCAGTGCCTTACGCTTCTCCCATAGTTCACGCGACAACTCCCTTAAAGCAACAACAAATTCTTCCCCTCCCCGGCGGTAATTCATTAATACGGTTGTAGAAAAGAAAGCAACTTCCGGCATACCGCACCTTTTACTTAGGTTATCCAATGCCACGGGAAAGGAATATCCTGTGCTGATATCATCTGTTACTTTCACTAATTCTTTGTACAATGGGTGATGATGTTGATCCTTTTTCTGCTTAACACATCGAACAATGGCCTGTTGAACCGTTTCCCCGGCATTAATTAACAACGTTAATTTATTTATGAATTCGGGCAGCTCAACAATGATAAATTGTCTGTTTTTCTTAATCTTTTTATCCAGCTCTCTAATCAAAATCAACGGGGTTAGGCAAAGGAAAATAATACAGAAGCATAAGTAAGCTATATTGCCTTGATCGGCAAGGGCTAAAATTAAAAAGAAGTATAAAACGAAGAACATAACAGAAATGACATAGGCGACGAACATTTTTGTATAACCCATACTTGACGCTTTAACCCCAAAGATGATCAGAATTCTCTGATGGATTTTTTCTGTGGTTCCGGACATTTTTTCTAATATTAAAAGATGATCAATAATGAATAGAGCAGCGGGAGCCAGAAAAGATAAAACACGATGAGCAGTATGTTCCTTGATAAATAAGTGATATTTACCCTTCGCCAAAATACATAAAATCAGATGAATTAACAATAAACCAATTAATAGGGTTAATAGAATAACCATGGAACTACACCTTTAAATCCATGATCCGCTTCGTCATCCAATGACATAAAGCCAATAAGATTAAAGAAATGGTCATCACGAATATGCCGACACTATGGTATAACGGCTCCATGTAATCCGCAGAACCAAAGCTTAGCAAGGCCACGATAAAGAAAGGAATTACACCCAGGATCTTAGACTCGAATCGCTTCTGAGCAACCATGACATAGATCTCTTGTTTAATTTCTAACTTTTCACCAATGATATGAGAGGTTCGCCGGATCACCTCAACTATAGAACCTCCTGTCCTTTTACAAGTAATAAACACATCTGCAAAGTTACGAATATCCTCCAGCTGAGTTCTTTTGCTAAAATCATCTAGGGCTATTTCAATGGATTCCCCATTCTCCACTTTTAAATTAATCACTTGGAATTCTTTAGTGATATAGGTTTGCGGATCGGGGTAAATCATCTTTAAATCATTAACAGCCTCACGAAATGAATTTTCCACCGACCTTCCTGCGCCTAAAGATGAGGATAATGAGTATAAAGCATTTTTAAACTGGATCTGCAATTGTTCTTTTCGTTTCTTTATCAACTCCTTGCGGCGGATTTGCGGATAAAATAAAGCGTTCAAAGCCAAAACAAGCGATATAACAAGATGATTATAGAATATCCAGCCAATGCAGAAGAGTAAGCTTGCGGGAATTACAAGAGCCATCCATCTTTCACCGGCAGATAGTTGGTATTGTGAATAGTTCAACATCATGTACACCCCTTTACCTTCATCATTTCATTTCCTGTGGCAACACATCCTTCGCTTTCGGATTGATAGCGGTATAAAGGATTCACTTTAATTTCACCATCGTGAACGCCGATGATTTCTGAAATCTCCGTTACTTTTCTGGAGTGGTCTCTCATACGCGATAAATGAATCATGATATCAATAGCTGAGCCAATTTGTTGTCTTATGACCTGCAATGGGAGATTAGCTCCGCTCAATACCATGGTTTCCAGCCGGCTTAACATATCTGGAATTGAATTTCCGTGCCCCGTTGAAAGTGAACCATCGTGCCCGGTATTCATAGCCTGCAGCATATCTAACGCTTCGGCTCCTCTAACTTCTCCTACGATAATTCTGTTGGGTCTCATACGTAAGGAGCTTTTGATCAAGTCCCTGACTGAAATTTCTCCCCGGCCCTCTGTATTGGAATTGCGTGTTTCCAAGCTGACCAGATTAGGAACCTTATGAATTTGCAGCTCGGCCGAATCTTCAATTGTAATAATTCTTTCATCCTCCGGAATAAAATTAGATAAGGCGTTAAGGAAGGTTGTTTTGCCCGATCCCGTGCCCCCGCTAATAAAGATGTTATATTTGGCTTGAACAATATACTCTAATACATCAGCAACGTCCGCAGAAAGGGTCCCCCTATGAACTAAATCATCCATTGTCATAGGTTTATCCGGAAATTTCCGTATGGTCATGGCAGGACCTTTAAGTGCAACAGGCGGTAAAACAACATTGACTCTAGATCCATCTTTCAAGCGGGCATCCACAATAGGTGAAGATTCATTCACAACACGGTTAACTTTGGAAACAACCGTTTGTATAATGTCCTCCAGCTTTTCCTTGCTTTCAAATTGTACAGGACACAACATCACCTTCCCTTCCCTCTCAATAAAAATTTCACAATGATGATTAATCATAATTTCTGTTATGGAGCGATCATCTATTAGCGGCTGTAATACGTCAAGTCCCCTGAAAGAATTATAAATGGTCTGAACGGTACTATATTTCTCATTAGCGGTCATGGGCTGCCTATTCGCGTAAGCAAAAACCACTTCTTCAATCTTCACTCTTAGATCCTCATTGGATATTGCGATAAACATGTCGATTTGATCTCTTATTTGCCTCTTCAAGTTATGAATGACATCTCCCTTCATCAATGATAACCACCTCCTATACTCGTTAGCATTGCACTGCCAAGCTTAAGCAGCTGTTCATTGAAAGGGACAGATGTATAAATCTGGTCATTATGTTGAACATACTTCCATTCCGGAATATAAGGCAAGCAGCCGATAATGTTGAAATCTGGATATGTTTTAAAGTAATTAGACAAAGAACCGGTATACTTGTTCACCACGTAAAACGTTTTATCCATGAATTGTTGAAACATTTCCTTATGATTCTCCTTCCATTCTTCTAAGAGTTGATTTGTTTTGTATAAGCTTTGCTGTTCATCGAGCAGCACCCAGACAATGCGATCACTTTGATCCATGGCTCCCAGATTCCTTTCATGGATACTAGCATCCAAATCAATAATAATAAGATCATAAATCGACAGTGAAACTAAAAACCGGATTAAACTGGCACTGTCTTCCCGGGAAATCTCTAAAATTTCTTTGATATTCGTTAGCGGCAGAAAATAGTCGAATTTACAAACAGCATTCCGGTTCCTAATTATTTCAATTTTCGCGGCAAGCTGTTTCTTATCGGATTTAAGGTAATACAACATTTCCGAAAACTCGTTGTTCTTATCAGCCGAATCAGGCAGGATAGCCAATAAGGAACTAAGCATTTCTAAATTTAAATAAAAAACCTTCCATTGTTGGATACCCAGCTGTTTTGCCATATTCACAGCCAATGTAGTCTTACCGCATGCGCCGGTTGAAGAATAAATACTCCAAACTTCTGTTTTCCGGTCTCCCTTGCTAGGGATGATTCCAGATTTGTTCCTGGATGTATAACCGGACAACACTTGGGCCATTAATTTATGAAGAGATTGATACTTCTGTACTACCGGATATTCCTTATCCAGAGTTTCATAGTTAGCCGTCTCCTGCTTCTGTTCAAGCAATAAGTTAATACATATGCACTTATTCCATTCTTTCAGCCTTGACAACATACTTGGAGAAATAAGTAAAATATCGACTGAATGCTCCTGAACATACTGTTCTAAACTAACCAGTTGTGAAAAAGATTTGATAAAGCATTTGTTATTATATTCTGAAGATCGAATATAATTGGCGAATAATTCCAAGTAGTTGGGATCCTCATCGGCAATGATTAATTTGATTTTTTCCATATAACATCCCCTTAGACAAAATTAAAAAGCACCGCTAAAATAGATATGGCTACCTAATTTAGCGGTGCTTCCGCATTACCTTTTATGAAGTTGACTTATTATTACATTTTTCCGCTTCGATTTCAAGATATATTTTTAAAAATTCTCCGGATCATCCCATCCATCTTGTTTTGCTGAATGTCCCCTAAAAAGCTTGATGGAGCTATCCTTGATAACAGTGGTCTGATCGCTGCTAAAATGGAATTCAGTATTTCAGGTCTTTCTTGAATTAGCTCCCCTTTCCATACGGAGTCAACGACATCGGAATACGGGAAATTCGGCAGGCTGAATAAGGGAGACTTGGGCAGCAGATGATCTGCCTCCCTGAAAAACTTCATACCAGGTGTTCGGTTAACAACGATGTTAATAGATTCTTTGCTTCTTCTTAAAGCAAAAAGTTTTTTTAGTATCTTATTACTTTGAGGCCTGTTAAGTTTCGAAATCATCGGATCCACCACGATAATAATCTCATCCGCACTCTCGAGTACTTCTTGTATGCCCCCATCTTCCCAATGGTTGGATATATCTAACAATACAGTCGTGTGTTTTAGCGCATAAAGGAGCTTAAGAGTTGATGAAGGGTTCCATCCCTCTTCTAAACCACCAGGATTCGTTGGATACCAGGTCGTATGCTTGTTCCTCCATTCAACCAGGTTAGTCCTACCGGACATAACGGATGCAGGCAAATAAACGTAATCCTTGGGAACATGCTTCTCCCCGTACAACAAAGAGTATAGTTCCGGTTCATTGACCGGCAGTTCAACTACAGCATGGGGAAAGCCATAATGATTTAATGCTTTGGCTGCGGCAAGGGTAACAAAGGTTGAACCCGCCCCGGCATATAAACTGCCTATTAGAATCAATTTATTGGCGGCCATAGGAGGGTCTTTCCGGGACGAAGAAAGGTTGGTTTGAACCAACTCGATTTGTTCCAAATCCTGCTTCAATGCAGAAGCGTTCTGGTAACGCTCCGCGGGATCGGTCCTTAATAATTTTTGCAATATAGGCAATAACGGCAATGGCACTTGTCTTTCAACCAGATCCCAGGGATTAGGAACCAATCTATAAAAACTGCCGTTGCTTAG
>DASWUO010000453.1:0-1825 GCA_036401615.1 Bacilli bacterium
GGCTTCCCGGACAATTTTTTCAGGCAACGATGCTAAGCATGCTTATTGGTGGCATTGTTGGGACTTTAGCCGGGCTTCCGATCAGTATCATGGCCGTACTAGATGGTCTACTGGCCGGAGTTATGGGCGGGATGATGGGAACAATGTTGGCAGCTATGATTCCTACCGAATATATGGATTCCACCATAAAGATTATTACTGTTCTATGCAGCGGCATCATTTTCGTTCTGTTTCTCATGCTGCAGGGAGAAATCAAAGCGGAACATTTGACGCAACGTTCATTCTTATTATCCAAACCTATTTCTATGTTTGCCGCTATCGCTATTTTATTATTGGTCACTCATCAAACCTCAGTGGCTGGTTCAGTCCAATTGGAGGATCACTCTGCTCACTCTCGGCCATCCCAAGAGGAATCGTCTGACTGCCTTCCACCCGACTGTAATACCTCTATTCCCATTAAAAATCAGCTACTTATAAGAGCAGCGGATTTTTCTTTCAACCCCTCTTCCCTCCGTATCAAAGCGAATGAAAAGATAAGAATAACCTTAGATAACGCAGGTGACGTCGAACATGATTTTGAAATTGTCGGAACAGATATACATGTTCATGCAGGACCCGGATTGAAGAGTGTCACGACAGCCACTATTGAAAAGGCTGGAACCTATAAGGCTATTTGCACTTTGCCGGGGCATAAAGAAGCCGGGATGATTTCTGTTGTGCAAGTTGTTTTATAAAGTTATTATTCCAACTTCAACTAAATTTATGAAAACCGTTTGGGTGAAGGAAACTTTTTCTCACTGCTTCCGGATCTAAATCCACAGCAATACATATCGATTCAAACCATTCACTATTAATAAAAGTGAGTGCATCCTGTCTATTCTGATAATGTTGGCCTTTTTTCTTCATACGAATCTTCAGGTCTGACCGAGTCAACAGCAGCATTTCTAGAATGAGGTGGTAGTATCCCGGCAGTAACATTTGGCTCCTCAACCCTTTCTCCTACAGATGTCATCTCTTGCTGTTTGTTCTTATTTAAGAAAATGGAGAGAAACAAACCAAAAAACATCATAAGCAAGTAGAGAATTTGTTCCCCGGATAACCCAACGAAAAGACTCGTTTTCTGTTTAAAGAAAGAAACCAACATGAGCCCCATGCCGTAGTAGATTAGAACATTCATTGCCATACTTCCCGTGCCCAATAACGTTAAACTTTTTCGCCACAGCCAAATCAACATCGGTAGCGTGATCAGTAAAAGATAAACATTAACCGGATGATATTTATAATCTAAATCCTCAATGGAAACTCCCCATGGCAGGGTAGTGATCGTTCCGTATTGCCAACCAAGCAGGTTGTACACAAAAAGCATTACTACCGTCCCTAAGGATAATAAATCAGCAAAAAACAGCCGGGGAACCTTCATCCTGCGCAGCCATCTATTGGTATAAAGTATTGCGGCCGCAATTCCCAGCAAGGTTCCGTTGATTGATCCGGTCATCGTCAGAAGCCCTAATGGGTTTTCCCACAGAATTGAAGGGGTAAATAAAACCGGACTGAATTTCCAAACAAAGAAAACTATCATCAACCCGGTTGAAAACCTGTCCAGAATAGGCTTATCACGATAATAGGACTGTTTTATTCTCCGCTGCATCACTAAGTAACCCATAAGACCAGATACAGCAAGCAGTAACCAATCCAGCTTAATCATAAATGGTCCAAGCTGTAAAATTTCCGGCATTTGCATTCCACCTCCTACCCTTTCGGATATTCTAAAATCCTGTAAATCCGCCATATAACTTGATAAGATACACCGTAATTTTCGTCATTT
>DASWUO010000454.1:0-5953 GCA_036401615.1 Bacilli bacterium
TGGTTTCTTGAGGTGAAGAAAGGCATTCTTGATGCGATGGAACGCTATCTGGATGCGTTGGATCCGATTTTTGACGCACCTACACTTCAACTATTTGAAGACATCCTGCCCAAAAAACGCCAACAACTGGAATGGGCTAAAGCGTTGGTTCATAATGCTGTAAAAGATGCGGAAGTGCTTGAAGGGGTTACCCGGTGGCGTTCTTATGTAAGATCGTATTTGCTTTATCTTGGCGGAGTGGATGAACGTCTGGAGTATCCTGGAGCAGTAAAACCGGACAGACCTATGGTGCAAGCCTATGGCCCCCTGCCGGTTAAATGCAGCAAACCGGATTGGGCTATTAAGGGAGACCTTGGGAACCCGCCAAAGGAATTCAGTGACAGCTTGAAGATATTTATGTGGCATTACGCAACTGAAATTCAGACGCTTGACCCAATGAGTTACCTTTTCTATGCTGTAGACGACATGCCCTTTGAATTTTATGTTGATCTCAGCCGTCATATCTGGGATGAGTCCCGCCATCATAAGATGGGCGTTCGCAGGCTGCAGCAAATGGGTTACGATCTTAAGGATATCCCATTTCCATATACAGAAGACCCCATGAAGAATTTCGAGCAGTTTTACTTCGACCTCACGATGATTGCCGAATCTTGTTCTTTCACCCGAAAGAAGAAATCTATGGATGCTTTTTATTCCAAAGGCGATATTCTGTCCGGAATGACGGCCGAGATTGATGTAGTCGATGAACGATCGCATGTCAAATTCGGTAAGAAGTGGGTGCCTCAACTATTTCAAAAACGTCTTGGCGATGACCGCTCTCTTGCAGAAATTGTACGTGCCAAGATAGAACATATCATCATTGCTAATTCCTTGGGAGATCCTGGAATGTCCCACGGTGCGTTCTGCGGGAGAACAGAAATGCCGAATCTAAATTTCGATAAACTATAGATTGTATGGGAAAGGAGAATTTATGTTCATTCATCCGACCTATAACAACCAACCTCCTAAATTCAGGATTGGTGTTGCCTTAGGCATTCTAGGCGACTATCCTTCAAGAGAACAGCCATGGAGTCTAACCGAAGCGATGTTTAAGCTGAAAGAAGCCGGATTTGATTGTATCGAAACATGGTGCAGTCCTGATGGCTTTGAATCCCTCGAAGTCATAGCTCAAGCGGCTAGACATGAAGGGTTAGCGCTAGGGGGGATATTCCGTACGGAAAGCGTTGAGGAAATAAGACAATGTTTAAGCAATATGAAGCAGGTCGGGGGCGATTATCTCTCTTTGCACCTGGCCAAATTAAATGATTCCAACATTTATCCGATAGATGCTGCAGCGATCATTGAACAAATGTATGATGAGGCTCGGACAGCGGGGATTCCGCTTTTTCTTGAAACCCACAGGGATACTGCGCTGCAGGATATTTATCAAACGATAAGACTTTTAGAAAAACTAAATCGTCTTTATCTAAATTTGGACTTGTCGCATTACGTCCTTGCAGGGGAATGCAACAGCGCCAACCGCACACAATGGCGGCGGGATATGGCTCCAATACTAGCCAGAGCCGGAACTTTCCATGGCAGGATTTCGAATGGGAATCAGATCCAGATCGGTTTGGGTGATCATGAGGAAGAATGGACCAATTATTTCATTGAGATGTGGAGCGAAGCGATGTTTCAATGGATTCAAATAGCACGTCCAGGAGATGTATGTAACTTTATTTGTGAATTAATAGGTCCTCCTTATGCGTTATCTGTGATGCGGAATGGCCGTGAAGAGGAGATTTACGATCGCTGGCAGCAAACGTTATTATTGAAGCAATCTGCCGAAAAAGCTTGGAAACAAGCGGTGTCCCGAATGAAATAACCATCTTTGTAAAGGTAATGAGAGGGAGAACTATAGTTTGAAAGAATACAGAAATACGTCTTAGCTAGAGAGTGTACAGAACAAAATAAGCCTACCTTTAAAGTGGACTTAGAAAAAAATTGTATTTTAAGTAAAAATATCAAGTATTGATACGCATATCGGGTATTTGGTAGCCTAAGGTTTCCAAGTAGCGTATAGCCATTTCCTCCGTGATCTGAGGTGCATAAGTTAGTTTGGGTTTGGAGTCCATGTGGTATAAATCAGAGTTATATGGCTCATTCTTATCAAGCATATGGTAAATACAAGTGAGCAGCTTATGTGCAATCGCAATAATCGCTTTTTTATGACCTCGGCGTTTCTTAATTTGGTCATAACGAATTTTGAAATACGAACACTTTTTACTCTTAATTGAAGCATTTGCACATTGGACCAATAAGGGCTTGATATAAACGCCAGCTCGCGAAACACGGACAGATTTTTTCTTGCCAGCACTTTCATTGTTTTGCGGTGTAAGCCCAGCCCACGAGCACAGACGTTTGTGAGAAAGAAACACAGACATATCTATACCGATTTCACCTAGGATAGCTATAGCCGTAAAAATATCTTTAATACTTGGCAAGGATAAAATGATTTCTATTTGCCGTAAGCAGGGCTGAACTAAGTCTAAAACAACAGATTCAATATCTGCTATGTGTTTCTCAATGCTGTCCATATGGTCAAGGCAAACACGCATCTTATCTGCTTGTGGCTTCGTCAAATTCCCATAAATAGATTTTTCAATGGTTCCTGCTTTATCTTTCATACTTCCGTGTAGCATGGATGTAACATCAAAATCCGTATCATTTGGATTTTCAAGGATATGCTGGATAATTCTCATCGAGCTTACACCAAAGGTATCAGAAACGACACTGGAAATCATGATATTGGAAACAGTAAGAGAGTTTTGAATGCGGTTTTTCTCACTGGACTTGAAATTGATGAGTTTAAACCGGTACCGCATTAAATCTCGAATTTGACGGATGAACAAGGGCGGGATAAAGCTGCTGGGAACCAAACCGTGCTTGTGTAAATCGCAAAGCCAAATCGAATCTTTCTTATCGGTCTTCTTGCCACGAATCCCCTTGACATATTTCGGATTAGCAATGACAATATCACAATCTTGCTCCAAAATATTAAAAACAGGGTGCCAGTACTTGCCTGTAGACTCCATACAGACATGAAGGCAGGATTGGGATTTTAACCAGTCCAAAAGACGGTACAAATCCTCAGTGAAGGTTGGAAATTGCTTCGTTTGGTACTCTGTAACACCCGACTTGTTCGTCGTACCAACAGTTGCAACAACAAACTTCTTGTGGACATCAATTCCACAGCAAACAGGGTAAACAATTTTGAGCATAAACACATCCCCGCGTAAGTTATAGTGGATAAGCAGACATTGACTGTTTGCTAATAATAAACAGGAATTGTTTATACAAGGATTAGTTTACGTGCTCAAAGGCACACTTATTTGTACTTGAAAATAGCAAACAGCACATCTTAAAATGCGGGCAGCAAAATTTAACTGCACCACTCACCTCCCCGTGCTCTGTAGTGTATCTGCTTATCCAACTACATTATATCAACCATTCGAAGGGTTAGAAATCACTTTCATTACATTTTTGTGCCTTGAGCACAGCGAAAGGAATGAGACTTAAAATGAATCAAACAAATCGTCGTATGGAGGCATCTGCCTTAGGGTTGCTTATCGGACACCAAATGGGTCAATGGTCGGAGAGAAGGTGGTGGGGAGTTGCCCGGGAAGGACGCAACCATCAAGAAATTCTAGCCAAGGACTTGTTGGATTCGGATCAGCTTGCTGAATTACTTCAAAATCCGCCGATCATCACTACTCCCGGTTGGGGACCCACCTGTTATGGAGATTTAATGCCTTACATATGTGCGATTGGCAAGGAGTATATAAAGATAAATGCTCCTCTTACCCCGGAGTTATTCCGTGATTTTCTGCTTAGGGAACGGACTTGGATTATGCCGCAAGGTGTGGGGAAAACATGTATTGAAGTAATGGCCGAAGGCATGAATCCTCGCATTGCGGGATTATATGCTCCAAGTGTTCTGGCAGCATGCGGTATGGCATGGCCGATAGCGTTCTACCATGCAGGATATTCAGATATTGCCTATGAAGATGCCGTTAGCCTTTCACGTGCCCAAAGCGGTGGAGATGCGGTTTTCGTAACCGGCCTTATTGCTGCCATGCTGGCGGAGGCTGTTAAACCGGGTTCGAATTGGGCGGATGTTCGTGCCGTATTGATCTCTAGGGCTGGGAAGCGTAATCCCCGTTTGGGTGCGTTGATATTGGAATCGATTGATATCGGAAATCGTTCTGCGGATGATAAAGAATGGGTAGAAAGTGTGACTCATCCTGATTATAAAAAGAACAGATCTGCTTTTCCTGTAGATTGGATGGCAGACTTTTATACAGCGGTTTCGGCCTTGGAATATAACGATGCCCATTCCTCAGAAGGCAAGGAGTTTATGAGGATACTCCTTTTGGGTTGTGAAAGCCGCTTTGGATCCATGATTGCTTTCAGTATTTACTCTGCATTGGACGGTGGAAGCTCTATACCCGCCATTTGGCGGGAAATGGCAGTTGGATTACATACACAGGTTCTTTCTGAATGGATCAATGGCAGCATACGGATGGTTCGGCGGAAACTTGAACAAGAAGCGGATACTGCCAAACAAATCTTGAAGCAAATCAAAGGCAATGTGGAACAAAGTGTATTTTACGATAAGGTATTAGCGGCGTTTCTGGCTGGGGCCATCGGCAATGTCATGGGAAGTCCGGTGGAGGACAGAGATTATCCGTGGATTGTGGAGAAATATGGGGTATTGGATCATATTCTGGATCCTAGCCGTCTGGAATCCGAGGATGATTCGGCCATGGCCAAGATGTGGGTTGAAACGTACATACGCTGCAAGGGACGAATTTATACGGAGGATTTGGCCGAAACCTTCCGGAGGAAAATGTCACGTAACAGCTTCTATTATGATTCACAGCATGCTTATGATCTAATGATGCAGGGGATGCCTCCTCATGCATGCGGTCATTGGAATGTGGTCACAGGCAGCGCTTTGATGGGATGTTTCCCTAGCGGGATTTACCACGCCGGCGCCCACCGCGAGGCTGCCTCAGAAGTGTTGGAACTGGCCTACCATTACCAAAGGGGTGTTGATGTTTATGCTGCAGCCATGCTTAGTGCCGCAGTTTCCGAAGCCATATGTGAATATGCTACAGTAGAATCGGTTTTGGAAGCTGCCATCGCGGCGGCGCCTGCTGAACCGTTAGTTTATTTCAATCGATTGGAACGCAGAGATGCGCGATCCTACTTCAGGAAGGTATTGGCTGCCGTGGAACATTGCTCCGATGTGTTGAGTGTCCGCCCCGTGCTGTATGAACATTTTCTGGAATATAATGGACAGGAGCCTTGGGAAGTTGTTGCTTTTACTTTGGCCATTTTCAAGGTTGCTAACGGTGACGTCAAGCAATGTATGATCGGGGGCACCAACATTGGCAGAGACAGTGATACCATATCCAGCCAATCTGCCTTGATATCTGCTTGCCTTCATGGGACATCAGCCATCCCGGATCACTTGATGTCGCTATTTAACGATACGGCCTTGGCGGAATATAAGAGATTTTCACGTGAGCTTGTCATCTTGGTTAAAGATCGGTGTGAACGTTCTTTAGCTGTCGCAGATCAACTTGTCTGATCATCGTGCTATCTATCTGGAGGAATAGAATTTGATCTTTAATTATGACATACGGCATAAAAGCAGGGCATTTCTTCAAATTGCCCTGTCTTCTCTTAATGGGTTGACGGCATAGCTTAATAGCGGATGATTCAACATAAGGAGCCACTGTGGATACAAGTTCTACGGTGGCTTTTTTTCTCATGATGAATTGCAACTATAAAAAAAATTATAATACAACATATGATGTTATGATATAATGATGCTTAAATCAATGAATATAACGAATGGAGAAACTATCGATGAAGGATTTCTTACAAGACATTGAAATGAAATACC
>DASWUO010000455.1:0-4059 GCA_036401615.1 Bacilli bacterium
GAGATAATATGGTTCCTTGGCCCTTCGTGGCGATGACGCTCCACTCTGGGTGCTGCAGCATGTTCATGATTATCCATTAAGTGATAGCCACCTTTCCCATCAGATAAACAACGGTGAAGATGAAAACCCAGACTACGTCAATAAAGTGCCAATATAGTCCGGCAACATAAATCTTGGGTGCAGTAACTACGGTTAATCCCTTAACGCTTAATTGTCCGATTAAGATGGAAATCCAGATGACCCCAAAGGCTACGTGGCCTCCGTGAAATCCGACAAGCGTATAGAAGGCAGAGCTGAATGCGCTTGTTGTCATACCAAACTCTTCGTGATGAACATATTCATAAAACTCAAAGATTTCTAATCCAAGGAAGCCGAGTCCAAGCAAAACCGTTACTGCCAACCAAATTTGCATCTTGCGCACATCTTGGCGGTGCATCGCTTGGATGGCCATAACACTCGTCAAACTGCTGGTTAAGAGCAAGAATGTAGCAATCGCCACAGTAGTTAAATCGAATAATTCAAATCCTGTCGGCCCTTCGTTGGTTTGGTTCCTTAATGTGATAAATGCGGCAAACAAAGTTCCGAAGAGAACACATTCACATCCGAGAAACAGCCAAAATCCAAGTATTTTATTTCTTCCTTCTAGTGTAGCTTTTTCCGGATTATGCGGTAAAGCACCACCTGCTGCGTGCGCATCGTAACTCATGCTTTAACCCCCTTATCTTCGAACTCTTCCGGTTCAATATGGAAGCCTTTGTCATCGTATAGTGAGCGTAACAGCATGCAGACTAAAGTAATCCCAAGTCCGAATATGGCCACTAAATAATTGCTAAATATCATATTGATAAATGCGTTGTCAAAACCTTCGCGGGCATACATGAAACCAAACCCGGCAATAAAGATCCCGGTTGCCATGATGATAGGCAGGATGGAAGGTGAAGGCATGTGAATGGGACCGATAGGTTCTGCAGGAGTCATTTCTTTATTGCCTGCTGTCTTCTCTACCCATAATGCATCAAGTCCGCGTACTAACGGAGTCTGGGCAAAATTGTATTCAGGCGCCGGAGAAGAAATGGCCCATTCTAATGTACGTCCATCCCATGGATCAGCAGGGGCGTTTCTCGGTTTAAGGGATGTAGCCACAATATTCCATAATAAAACCAAGGTTCCAATGGTCATCGCAAAAGCGCCGATGGAACTGACAAAGTTAGAGGTATGCCATCCGTCTTCTATCAAATAAGTGAACACCCTGCGCGGCATGCCTTCCAATCCAAGAATATGCTGAATAAAGAAGGTCAGATGGAAGCCAAGGAAGAAGAACCAAAAGGTAATTTTCCCTAAAGTCTCATCAAGCATACGGCCAAACATCTTCGGCCACCAATAGAAGAGAGCGGCGAATAATCCAAATACCAGCCCGCCAACAATAACATAATGGAAGTGCGCCACAACAAAGTAGCTGTCGTGAAATTGAAAATCTGCCGGAGGAATAGCAAGCATAACACCCGTAACTCCACCCATAACGAAGGTTGGGATAAACCCTGCTGCAAAGAGATTTGCTGTTGTATACCGGATATGCCCGCCCCACATTGTGAAGATCCAGTTAAAGATCTTAATCCCGGTAGGCACAGCTATCAGCATCGTCGCTATAGCAAACAAGGAATTTGCTACAGGACCGATTCCAACCGTAAACATATGATGCACCCAAACCATGAATCCCAGAAATCCGATAAGTACTGTAGCAAAAACCATGGAGCTGTAGCCAAACAATCTCTTGCTGGAGAAGGTGGAAACCACTTCGGAAATAACGCCAAAGGCAGGCAGGATAAGAATGTAAACTTCGGGATGCCCGAAGATCCAGAATAAATGCTGCCATAACACCACATTCCCGCCGGCTTCTACATTAAAGAAATTACCGTCGAACAATCGGTCAAACATGAGCAACACTAATCCTACGGTAATGGCAGGAAAGGCGAATAAGATTAAGGCGGAAGTAATGAATGATGTCCACGTAAACAGCGGCATACGCATGAAGGACATGCCCGGTGCTCTCATATTAATGATGGTTACAAGGAAGTTGATACCCCCGATTAGTGTACCCAACCCTGCTATCTGCAAGCCTAGAACATAGAAATCGACACCATTGCCGCCATAATCCGGACCGGATAGAGGAACATAAGCTGTCCATCCCGCATCAGGAGCGCCGCCAAAAATCCAACTGACATTAAGAATGATTCCGCCGGCTAAAAATAACCAATAGCTTAATGCGTTAACGAATGGATAAGCTACATCCCTAGCGCCAATCTGCAGCGGCACAACGGCATTCATTAAAGCAAAAATCAACGGCATGGCGGCGAAGAAAATCATCGTCGTCCCATGCATGGTGACTAATTCATTAAATGTGTGCGCAGCCACGAAAGTGTTCTCCGGGTACATTAACTGAATCCGGATCAAGATGGCTTCCAAACCGCCGATCAGGAAGAAGAATCCGCCTGCGATAAGATACAAAATGCCTATTTTCTTATGGTCTACAGTGGTAAGCCAGTCCATCATTCCACGGTATCTCTTAACCGAATGTGCGTGAGCCATGAGTTTTGCCTCCTTTGTAGCAGAATGTGTTATTTCAGTTCGTGCAAATATTTAATAAGTTCGTTGATTTCAACATCCGTAAGTCCCTGGTTCCCCATGTTATTGCCTGGTTTCACATGATCTGTATCGGACAACCATTTTCTTAAGTTCTCGGCTTGAGGATCATTTGGATGAACACCGGCAACTCTGGTACGGTATGCATATCCATCTAGATTAGGATACGCCCCCCGGTCATCGCTGCTTACCGCGTGGCAGGATAAACATTTGGCCGTAAAGATGGCCTCTCCTTCTTTCGCTTCTTCCGTGATAACGGCCTCCGCTTTCATCTGACTTGCCCAAGCAGCAAAATCAGCTTCGCTCTTAGCTATGACTTTAAAATTCATAAGTGCATGGGAAGCTCCGCAAAGCTCCGCACATTTCCCTTGATAAATCGCCGCGATATCGGCTTCCAAATACATTTTATTAATCATGCCAGGGTTGGTATCTATCTTGCCGCCAAGCTGGGGAACCCAGAAGGAATGCAGCGTATCTGCAGAAGTCAGTTCCAGAGCAATCTTCTTGCCCACGGGAATAACCAGCTCATTGGCCGTAATAAGGCCAAGATCCTTATCGGTATATTCAAATTCCCACCAGAATTGATGCCCGGTTACTTTTACATGAATCGCATTCTTATCATTGGTATAGTCTGTTGCAAATTTAAAAGTATATAGAACGGTAGGTACAGCAATAATGACCAATAGCAAAAACGGAATGACGGTCCATATAATTTCAAGCTTGTGGTTGCCTTCCACTTGCTCAGGGATTCCTGTTTGTCCCTTCCTTTTGCGAAAGCGCACAAGAACATAGAAGAAAAGTCCAAAAACAATGACTAAAACTACAATCATAATAATAAAAGAAAGATTTATCAATTGAAGCTGTTCCCGGGCTACCGGACCTTTGGGATCCAGAACTCCATCACAGCCAGTAAGCAATAACGCCATTGTCACCAGAAAACCTGTTAGACGTCCCACATTCTTCCACCGATTCATATTCATCAACCCCACTCATTTTTTTACCAAAGCTTAAAGTTACCCTTATTAACTATAAATTCGTTAAACTTTTTTGTCAATCTTCCTGGAGGGGGTTCACAAATTGTTCTAATTCAAGGGATTCCCATAACTTTTATATCAGTAATATTACTTAAGAAATGCATATTAAACGGTTTAAAAAACAATCCTATAAATGAAGTTTATTATCCGTCTTCACAATGACTGGAGGAGTTAGTTATGATCAAAATTCAGCTTGGACTGTGTTTATTGCTTGGTTGCCTCATAAGTACTTGTGCAGCATGCAACTATACAAAACAATTCGAAGGCAGTTCCAGTGATTATGGCAGCCATCAAGACGAGAATAAGAAATACGACAGTCAAGCTCCTATGTATGGAATACAGATTAACGGCATTAATAATCATCATAATCAACAATTAGAATATA
>DASWUO010000456.1:0-7320 GCA_036401615.1 Bacilli bacterium
CAAGGGGACCGGGTTTCCCGATATAAGCGGATGCCTTCCTTTCTTTAATTTAATAAATCCCCGGTCATTCATGATGGGAAGCGTCGCCTTCATCTCCTGAGCCAAACCAGCCTTGGCAAATATAAAATCAAGCTCGGCTAAAATTTCAACATTTGCCACCAACAGGTCTGCAGCTTCTTCAACCTTGGAAGTTAGGATCTGGAGAACTTTCTCAATTTCCCTTTCTTCTTTCATCTTTAATTCCCGCAACTTATTATTAAGTGTTACTATGGCCTCCGGCTCAATAAATACCGTAGCTCCCGAAGCCGATTGGTCGTGGATGATTCCGCCGAAACTCGCTCTGTACTCTTGTTTAACCGGTATAACATAACGATCATTGCGGATCGTGATTAGGTTGTCTTGAAGCATTTTTTGGATAGACGGTGTGCGAATCATCTGATCCAGGCGTTCCCGGACTTTCGATTCTCCTGTCTTGAGTTCTTTCCTGATTCGGCTAAGATCCACACTTGCATTATCCATGATTTCAGCTTGATCATCGATACAAGACAAGATGTCATCCTCAAGCGCTTTATGCTCCGAAAGATTCGAACACAGTCCCTTCAATAACCCGATTGAATGGTTTTCAGCTATAGCAAGCAAAAACTTCTTTAATCTTCTGCCGCCGTTTAAGGTGTTGGCTATATCGAGCAGCTCGGCAGCATTTAAGATGCCGCCTATTCTTGCTCGATGAACTGCCCCTTTAATGTCGCGAATGCCGCCAAATGGGACGGATCCTTTCAATCGCTCCACTAAATAAGCCTCATCCGTTGCTTGCAGCCGGTTTTTTACCTCAACCAAGCTAACACATGGGCGCAATTGCTCTGCCCGCTCTTTTCCCAAGGAAGTGGATCCATGAGAACTTAATTTTTGTAAAATTTTTTGGAAATCCACGGTTTTTAATATTTTCTCATTCATGAACGGACCACTCCTCCTTTCCTATTGTATCCAAAGCTGAGGGATTTGGCTACCTGCCACTTATTGCTTCTACTGGAGCTAATAATTCAACCAAAACGGGAGAAAATATGTAGTGCACTGACATAGCCGAACCATGTCATTTTATTGGAGGGAGGTACATTTGATGCATTTTCTGGGTCATGTTATTCGATTTATTGTTTCAGCTTTAGTGTTGATGCTGGTTGGGTGGATTGTACCGAATTTCGAAATCGGCGGATTTTGGAGCGCATTGCTGCTTGCCTTAGTCATAGCTGCAGCGGGTTGGATTGTTGAAAATATCTTTGGGCGAAAAGTCACTCCGTTTGGTCGCGGAATCGTGGGGTTCCTGCTTAGCGCTCTAATTATCTGGGGCGCCCAATTTATTGTGGACATGAATGTTACGATGATTGGCGCTATTCTGGCGGCCTTAGTCATCGGTATTATTGATTTGTTTATCCCAGTGAACACACCCTTTGAAGGGGGCAAGAAACGTAAACGCCAAACAACTTAAGCAAGTTCAACAAACGCAAACAACCAATTTATTCAACTGTTTCTTTATGAAATCAGTGGAAGGAATTGGTTGTTTGCGGATGTGCAGTCCATATAAACTTCACGGGTTTGTCACGTTAATTTGTATAATTGGAGTACATAGGCCTTGGGATTGGTGTAAAATGAATTTGTGGTCATTAAAAAAACAGGAGGTCATTATAATGAAGAAGCTTTTAGTTTGTGCCATGGGTCTCGCTTTGGTTTTCACCATGTCAGCATGCGGAGATAAGAATGATGACAATACTGCAGTTGACACCAATGAAAATGCAGCTCCAGCTGCCGGTGAAGTTGCCGCGCCCGCAGGTGAGATGAAAGAAATCACCTTCACTGCCACAAATTATAAGTTTGATCAAGAAGAATACAAGTTGGCTGTAGGTGATATTGTAAAGTTTACTCTGGACAACCAAGAAGGCATTCATGGAGTTGTCATTCCCGAACTGGGTATTAACTTGGATGGCGGCAACCTAAGCCAAGAAGTTACTTTAAATAAAGCCGGCACTTACACTATTAGATGTTCTGTTATGTGCGGAACCGGGCACGGATCAATGAAATCAACCCTCATTGTTGAATAATTTCTAAAAACTTCATTATTAAGCAGGAAAACCTTCATTCCCATCTGAAGGTTTTTCATCGTAACTTATTATTTCCCGAATAGATTTTTTCATTCTTATTTCTTCAGAATTCCATAAGGCTTGCAATTTATTCGTGATTAAAGGTGAATAAGTTAAGATCACCGCTGCTGCCCTAGAATCCGCGAGCCATTTCTGGATCTTGTCCGAAGGCGCGGCGTTCATAAGATGAACAGCCAAGACAACAATCAATAAGACTTCAACACAGGCAAGCAAGGCGCCGCACCATTTGTTCATGAAGCTTAAACCGGGAATTTTGGCAGCAATATTAAGTAAGTGACCGG
Source organism: Bacilli bacterium (assembly GCA_036401615.1). Classification (GTDB taxonomy): domain Bacteria; phylum Bacillota; class Bacilli; order Paenibacillales; family DASWUO01; genus DASWUO01. Next base: position 2,435 of record DASWUO010000456.1, read on the forward strand.
CAATGACCAGTGCAATTTTGACACAGACAAATATGAGGGTAAAAGCCAAAGCGTTGTAAAAATAAGTGTCCAAGTTAAGATTCTCTATAAGAAATTTAAATTTGTTGTATGAGGTTAAGGAGTTAATCGGTAACATCTTACGAATCCAGGGGGCTATAATGTCGAAAAATTGATAAGCCAAGATATAGGAGATCACTAGTCCTGCAATGGAAACAAGCTGGTTAATAAACCCGCGGGTATACCCCAGAATATGGCTGCACCCGCAACAAGTACAGCTATAACGATATCCATGACGCTCAAGGCGGGCTCCTAATTATGGCGGGGTTGATCCCGCTCCGACAATTCGATCCATTCGTTATACTCGTTTTGCAATTTCTTATATTCCTCTTGCAGTTTGCGAAAGTTTTCGTGTATACTGTGTTCCCCGTGCTTGTCTGATTCGAATCGCTCTTTAGCTTCTTGGTACTCCGTCTTCAAGGATTCATGTTCTTCCAACAGCTTCCGGTAATCATCCATTAAACTTTGTTCTTTCTGCTTATGCCCTTCCACCCGTTCCATACTGATCCTGTATTCATTCTTAAGCTGTTCATGATCGGATTGAAGCTTGCGATACTGGGCCAACTCCTGATTATTTTGGCGGGCTTTACGTTCCTCTTCCCATTCTTGCTTCAACTTAAAATTCTCATCCGCCATATTTACAGCGGTTAGTACCGCCAGTCGGGTTGTATCAAGCTGGGGAAAGTTTACGGCCATCTTATGCATTTGCTCACTCACTTGTGCGGCAACCAATCGAATATGGTTGGTGCTGGACTGCCCCACAAATTTATATGGCGTTCCGTAAATATCGAGGGTAATCCGGTTTTTGTCATCTGAACCCATATGATCTCCTCCTTTGGATACATAATCATTCGCTTTGCAGGGTGAGGATTCCTGCTATTTTCTTAGTTCCGCGGCAAAAGTTTGTGTAAGTGCCTGAACTACCTCTCCATGCAGGCTGCTCACTTCTTCATCGGTCAAGGTACGTTCCCGATGGCGATAGACCAGAGCGAAGGCAACACTCTTCTTCTCTTTACCCAGCCGCTCACCAGTGTAGATATCAAATACCTTAACTGATTCCAATAAAGGTCCTGCGGTTTCCCTGATCTTGTTTACTATATCTCCTACAAGAATAGAGTCTTCAATAATAATCGCCATATCCCTGCCTATGGCCGGATACCTTGGCAGCAGCTTATAGGGGACAGCAAAATCAGCATGTTCAAAAATCGGGGCTAATGCAATTTCCATAACATAAGTGTCCTCCAGATCGCGGGCCTGTTGGACGGCAGGATGAAGTTGGCCAATGAATCCGATGGATACTTCTGCTCCACCGGCTGTTTGGATATAAAGTTGCGCGGATTTGCTGGGATGAAAACCCTCAGGTTGATCCGGTTTAAACACCACATTTCTAACGCCAAGGTATAACATTAATTTCTCCAAGATGCCTTTTATATCAAAAAAATCAACCGTCTGGCCCTTTCCCGACCAATGCTCCTGCTGCTTTGTTCCGGTCCACAGCATGGAGAGGTGGAGCTTCTCTTCAGGCAGCCCGGATAACACCTTCTGCCCTGTTATAAACACATTGCCCATTTCAAAGATGGCAATATCCTCTATATTGCGGTTTCGATTATAAACAGCCACATCCAACAAATGAGGTATTAATCCGGTTCGCAGCGCCCCCCTTTCCTCACTCATTGGCATGGAAAGCTGGATCGGAACGGACGCTTTGTATAAACCCTGGAGCTGAATCTTGTGTTCCGAAGGAGTCAAGGAATAGTTGACCACTTCATGAAGGCCGCTGCTGGTGAGCAAACCTCTTATTGCCCTGCGAATCGTTTGTTCCTTTGTTAAGGAGCCTGGCGTAGTTACACCATTCATCAAGGTAGTCGGAATGTTGTCATAGCCATATAAACGGGCAATTTCCTCAATCAAATCCACTTGTCCGGTGATATCTCCACGGCGCTTTGGAATGGTGACCGACAATTGGTCTTTAGGTCCTGTCTCCTTATAGTTGAATCGGAGTCGATCAAAAATTTGTTTAACCTGCTCCATAACCAATGAAGTTCCAAGGTACTGGTTGATCTTCTCCAAACTGAGGAAAATGCAGGCAGGTTCCATTGGTTTCGCCTTCGCTTCAACAATACCCTCGGAAACATATCCTCCGGCATATTGGGCAATAAGGGCTGCCGCGCGGTTAAGAGCCGGGATGACGGCATCCGGGTTGACTTCTTTCTCGAACCGCAAGCTTGCTTCAGAACGCAAGCCCAACTGGCGCGAAGTTTTCCTTACAGAGCTGCCGGCAAAATTAGCAGATTCCAGAAGGATCCGGGTAGTCTGCGAACTCACTTCTGAATTGGCCCCCCCCATAACTCCAGCAACAGCCACAGGCTTCACACCATCTGTGATAAGAAGCATATGCGGCTCCAAAGTTCTAACAGCTTGATCCAATGTAGTGATCTGTTCCTGGTCTTGCGCCAACCGAACTTCTATTTGTCCATTGATCAATTGGTCAGCGTCAAATGCATGAAGCGGCTGCCCATATTCCAGAAGCACGTAATTGGTAATGTCCACAATATTATTAATGGGCCGGATTCCCGAAGACATCAATCGACTCTGTATCCATAACGGTGAAGGCCCGATTTGTACATTTTCTATATACCTTGCAGCATAATGGCTGCACTGTTCGATCGCCGAAATCTTTACATGAATATGGTCCGCAGCTTGAACCGCTTTCTTCATCTTGGTCTTGAAATCAATATCCACATCCGGAAGCTCTACTTCCCTCTCAATAATCGCAGCAATTTCATAAGCAACCCCAATCATACTCAAGCAGTCCGACCGGTTGGGGGTTAAATCCAATTCCAGAACCTCATCATCAATGCCCAGAACCTCCGTAATATCCAAACCGATTCCTGTCCCTGCCGGCAAAGCAAGAATACCCTCCTGAATTTCTTTAGGAAGCAATTTGTCGTTAAGGCCCAATTCTTTGGCAGAACAGATCATACCCTCGGATTCGACACCCCTCAGCTTAGCTTTTTTGATGGCAAAATCCCCCGGCAGCACAGCACCAACTACCGCTACGGGAACCACCTGCCCGGCATCCACATTGTTTGCGCCGCAGACGATTTGCAATTTCCGCTCCAGCCCCACATCCACTGTACATATACTTAACTTATCGGCATCCGGATGCTTCTCCTTGGAAACGATATATCCGGTTACCACACCTGATACCCCTTTGTTGCGCTTTTCAATTGAATCTACCTCAATGCCGCTCCGTGTTAATTTTTCCGCCAAGTCTTGTGCTGTATATTCTGTTAAATCTACATATTCCGATAACCATTGGTAAGATACCTTCATTAGCTTCACTTCCTCTATTATATTATATATGTGCGAATTGCTTAATAAAGCGCAGATCGTTGGTGTAGAAGTGGCGGATGTCCTCAATGCCATACTTTAGCATCGCTATACGCTCAACGCCCATCCCAAAGGCAAAACCGCTGTATTTGGAAGCATCGTATCCGCCGTTTTCCAACACCGTGGGATGAACCATGCCGCCGCCGAGAATTTCCAACCATCCGGACTGCTTACACACTTTGCAGCCTTGACCTTCACAAATCACACAGGAGACATCAATTTCCGCACTGGGTTCAGTGAAGGGAAAGAAGCTTGGCCGCATGCGAATTTGAGCGGATTCACCAAACATTTCCTGTACGAACTGCAGCAAGGTGCCCTTCAGATCACTCATCCGAATATGTTCATCAATCACCAAACCTTCGATTTGCATAAATTGATGGGAATGTGTAGCATCATCATCGTCGCGGCGGTATACTTTTCCGGGACAAATGATTTTAACCGGCGCTTCACCTTTTCTTGCTTCCATCGTTCTGATCTGTACCGGGGAAGTTTGCGTGCGCAATAAGATATCTTCCGTGATATAGAAAGAATCCTGCATATCTCTGGCCGGGTGGCTCTTAGGCAAATTCAACGCTTCGAAATTATAATAATCCGTTTCCACTTCAGGACCTTCGGCTACGGTGTACCCCATCCCCATGAAGATATCTTCAATATCTTGAACGATCTTATTCAACGGATGAATGGCCCCGGTTTCGAAAGGCCGTCCCGGGAGGGTCACATCAATTCTTTCGGATTGAAGCTTCCCTTGCGTTTCAAGCTGCTGATAATGTGCTTGCTTCAATTCAATAACACTTTCAATCGCTGCCCGCACCTCATTCGCCACTTGTCCTATAATAGGCCTCTCATCAGCGCTGAGTGCACCCATCCCTCTTAAGATTTCTGTTAAAGGTCCTTTTTTGCCCAGATACTTAATTCTTAAATCGTTTAATCCCTGCAGGTTTGTCACCTGCTCAAGTTCTTGCAAAGCTTCGACCTTTAATGCTTCCATTCGTTCTTTCATTCCGTACTACCTCCTATTAGGTGCTGTAAAATACAAAAAAGGCTCATTTCTCCCCAAATAAGGGACGAAATAGCCGTGGTACCACCCTAATTAAAATTCCTGTAACGATTTCTTCAATAAAGCCGGATAAAACTCTCCCGAACTTGTCTATTAAGAAGGAATTTCACTTCATTCGATTAACGGATCGTTACCCGGTGCCCTCTAGTTGTCCAATGTCTCTGCCATCGGTTTCAAGGGACTGCTCTGGAGTGAACTTCGGACAGCCTGTTTCTGTAGAAACGCTCTCAATCACCGGCGTCTCCTCCCTGTAAAGAGGTGCTGCTTACTTTTCTCCGTCATGGCATTTATAAGATATAGTTTCTGATATTATAAAACAAATATTGCCCTGGTGGCAAGTGACCTGCATATCCTATTCCGAATCAAAAAGTTGATCATG
>DASWUO010000457.1:0-1572 GCA_036401615.1 Bacilli bacterium
CCCGGTACGGCAAAAATAATCTGGATGTCATGCTCCTGCAGCCAAGGTCCAAATAATCCCTGCGCACCAAACAACAAGACAAAAACTAGACCGGCAATAACAGGTGAAACCGCAAAAGGGAGATCAATCAGTGTTATCAAAATATTCTTACCCACAAACCTGAACTTCGTGATCGCCCATGCCGCAGCGAGGCCGAAAAGTGTGTTGAGTGCAACTGCCACCACGGCTGTAATCAAGGTCAGGCGGATTGCGGACAACGCTTCGGGATCGGTAATGGCTGCATAGTAAACCCCGACCCCCTTACTTAAGGATTCCACTAACACCGTGATAAGCGGCAGGACAAGTAAAAAACCCAGAAACAATAAGGCTATAGAGATCAGAATCCATTTAACGCAAGTGGGTTCAGTGATATGGCTGTTCCGCATGGTTTTTCCTCCCTTCCTCATATTGAAAGAACACGTCTAGCCGTTCGTGATTGCAAATAATTAATCAACAGCAGCAGAACGAATGAGAATACCAGTAAAACTACAGCAATGGCTGTCGCCCCTGCATAGTCGTATTGTTCCAGCTTGGTCATAATGAGCAAGGGCGCAATCTCCGTCTTCATCGGCATATTGCCCGAGATGAACACAACCGATCCATATTCGCCGATTCCTCTGGCGAAAGCTAGAGCAAAACCCGTAATTAAAGGCGGCAAGAGCTCTGGAAATATAATGCGGGTAAACGTTGTGAAACGACTGGCTCCGAGGGTAACGGCGGCTTCCTCGATTTCCTTCTCCAGCTCCTGAAGTACAGGTTGGACCGTACGTACGACAAAGGGTAAGCCGATGAAAATCAAAGCAACGGTAATGCCTAGAGGGGTATAGGCTACTTGAATACCCAAAGGTTCAAGAAAGCTGCCGATCCAGCCATTCTTTGCGTAAATGGCTGTTAAAGCAATGCCGGCAACCGCTGTGGGAAGGGCAAAGGGCAGATCAATCAGGCCATCGACAAACCGTTTTCCCGGAAAATTGTATCGCACCAGCACCCAAGCTACCAGCAGACCAAAGACCGCGTTGACTGACGCCGCCATCAATGCTGTGAGAAAGCTGATCTTGTAGGATGCTACGACCCGCGAATCCGTGACCGTTGTCCAGAACTGTTCCCAGGTTAAGCTTGTTGTTTTAAGGATAAGGACAGCTAAAGGAAATAAGATAATCAGGCTAAGATAAAATACGGTGAAGCCCATGGATAACCCGAAGCCAGGCAGGATGCTGCGATCTTTGAGGAGTTTCCCCATTCTAACACTCCTATACTTTCATTAATTAAGTGACTTACGGCTTATAGATTTGGTCGAATATGCCGCCATCGGAGAAGTGCTTTGTTTGCGCGTCAGTCCAACCACCAAAATCCTTATCTACCGTCAACAATTCAATCGTTGGAAACTGATCGGCAAACTTCTCAGCAACTGCAGCAAGACGCGGACGATAATAATGTTTGGCGGCAATCGTCTGGCCTTCTTCTGTGTATAGATATTGCAGATAGGCTTCGGCTACTTCTTGGCTTTCATTCTTCCCGACATTCTTATCCACT
>DASWUO010000458.1:0-2365 GCA_036401615.1 Bacilli bacterium
ATTGTATATCCTTGAAATAGCCATTATCATGATTATTGTAAAAATAAAACACTGGAGTTCCGCTAACTAAAAGTTAAACGGTAGCTAAGGCCCGTGTAATACTTAGCATTCCGCCGGGACGCCTGTTTCTTCTTTGGTGCGGAACGAGCTGCCGCAGCCGCAAGTTGCCGTCGCGTTAGGGTTATTGATAGTGAAGCCTCCGCCCATAGCAGATTCTTTGAAGTCAATTTCTACACCGGCAAGGTATTTGGAGCTTTCGGCATCCACTACGACTTTCAGTCCATGGATTTCAAAGGATTTGTCCTCTTCCTTCTGTTCATCATCAAAGCCCATCCCGTAGGAAAATCCGCTGCACCCCCCTGCATTAACACCCAACCGCAAAAACAAATTAGGGGTTTCCTCGGAAGTTAACATTTCTTTTATTTTTACACTGGCCGACTCGCTAATTTGAATCATTGCAATGCCTCCTTCAAATATCTAATATTTTAATAAAAATGCACTTTTTATTGTTTCCTGCTATCTTCTATAGTATACCCCTTTTCTGCTCATTTGGACAGTTTCTTCTCTATAATGTGTCGTTCTATCTCTAAATAAGATGTATTTCATCTAATATCCTTGTTGCTCCATATAATTAGTAGGTTTATAATAAAGAATGTGATATTCAGAGGGAGGTACGGCAATGGCGTTAGTTATCAGTAATCCAGAGGAACGGATGGCCGAAATCAGCGATAAAGTAGAGAATGGCATTAGGCTGACACTGGAAGACGGATTATATTTATATCAATCGGAAGATTTGCTGTCGATCGGTCAAATGGCCAATAAAGTCAATCTGCGGATGAACGGGAAAAAGGTCTATTTTATCGAAAATATGAGCTTGTATTTCACAAATGTATGCGAGGCTTACTGCGCATTCTGCCATTTTCGCAGGGATGAGGGCGAAGAAGGAGCCTATACGATGAGCCCGGAACAAATGATCGAGTATGTGGAGAAGCATTACCATCCGGGGATGAGAGAATTTCATATAACCGGGGGCCATAACCCTAATGTACCCTTTGAATACTATGTTAATTCAATTAAAGCCTTAAAGGACAGATTCCCTGATGTTACGATTAAAGCGTATACGGCTGCTGAAATTGAGTTTTTTTCGCGTGTAAGCGGCCTTAACTATAAAGAAGTACTGCAAACTCTGGTCAAGGCGGGACTTGGCACCTTAACCGGAGGCGGAGCCGAGATCTTATCGGAAAGATACCGTAAGAAGATGAGTGTCGGCAAAGCAACTACCGATCAGTGGCTTGAAGTACAGCGAACAGCTCATTCAATTGGCCTGAAAACACATGCAACTATGCTCTATGGGGCTATAGAAACTCTGGAAGAGCGGCTGCAGCATATGATCTATTTGCGTGAATTGCAAGATGAAACCAATGGATTCATGGTTTTTATTCCTAATGCCGTTCAACCTTCGAGTGTGAATGCAGGGATTAAACGCAGAGTTTCTGCCTTTGATGATCTAAAAACAATTGCCATTAGCAGGCTAATGGTGGATAACATTCAGCACATTAAAGCTTATTTCATAAATTTAGGTACGCAGCTTGCCCAATTGGCCTTAACTTTTGGAGCTTCCGACGCCCATGGCACCATTATTAATGAACGAATCAGTCATGCCGCAGGGGCTTTATCCCCCGATAGCTTAACCCGTGATGAATTAGTTTGGCTAATAAAGGGAGCCGACCGTATTCCCGTTGAACGAGATACTTTTTATAATGAAATCAAGGTGTATTAATCATGGAGTGGATCATTTCCCTTCTGCTCGTCTGGGGTTCCATGACCACTGCTGCAGATGAAATAGCCAAAGCGGAAGCTATTCAAGCGGCTCTAGTTGCCAAGGAGAAAGCGCAACAAGAGGCTCACGAGGCTGAAGTGGAGGCTCAGATGTATGATACAAACGGCGTTCAAGTTTTGGCTTCCGAATGGTCTATCATGCCGAAAACTACTTATCAAGGTGATGTAGTGCTCGTTCGTTCATCCAGGGAAGGCACCTTGAAATGGCAGAATAAAACATATCCTTTGCTTCGCTTTGGCAAGGGCTATTATTCTTATTTACCTATTTCCATAAGTCTAAAGCCCGGTTCCTATACTATTGGCAATATTAATCTAACCGTGTTGAAAAAATCCTTCGAAACCCAAAAGCTTACTGTAACGAAAGAACAAGAGAAAATGACTCAGAACATAGAAAGAATCCGAAAAGACCAAACCAAGATCAACAAAGCCCGAAGTGTTTCCGAGCCCCGTTTCTTATTCGATAAAGCCTTCATCCAACCGGTTAAAGGCAGGCTTTCCACACCTTATGGGTTTACCCGCTATGTAA
>DASWUO010000459.1:0-3569 GCA_036401615.1 Bacilli bacterium
AGTTTCATGAATTTACTCTTTATCCATATAGGAACTTCTTGAGTGATGTTCTTTGTGTAGATGATCTGGGCTGTTTTCATTTGGATTTCCGAGCTATATTGCAGGCTCATGCCCTTCCAGATCCATAGCTATAGCCGCATAACCGTGATCGTTCCAAATTTGTACCCATTCCTTGTAAGCTGTTCCACCGCCTCCATGCAGCAAGACGACTCCGGGCACTTCTGTATCGTCACTCACCTCCGGAACGCCATGAAAGGCAAACACTCTTGTCTGCTTCCCTAAATAGGGCATTCCTTCGTAATAGACGGCGCTAATTCCCTCAGTACCTAAAGGAAATTCCAATTCGGCCGAATATATTTCCGGGGCCAGCTTCAAATGGTCCAATGGTAAATGAAGTTGCTTTCTATGCTCCATCTGCGGAACCACCTTAGCTTTGTCAAGTATATAGTTTAAGCAAGGAGCGATTAGAATGATCATGGATGGTCACCGCAAAAAGACCCTCCACTGATTCTATATTTTCATTCTAGGGGATGGCGTAAATGCGTTCAATGGTAATAACTTTTGAAATCTAGCCTATATTATTGCAGTTTCTGAGAATATGTGAATATTGCGATGAAATAGAGCCACAGTTTCCGGGGGGAGGGTGCACTTCAATGTTAATCATATAGAGCCAGTATCTTTCTACGGTCTCTCATACAGTCTGAAGCTGTAATACAAAGATTTAGATAGTCACTGACTGTTATTCTCTTGAACTAACGTATCCGCGTAATCTACTTTAGGAGACAAGGCTATCTAACCGTCTGGTAAACGAGACCAATGGCTCCAGAATCAAAGGTCTTGTTTTCGATAAGTTTAAGATTGATCTTCTCCTTGAGACCTTGGAATAACGGCAACCCACTGCCGATCAGGACGGGAGAAACCGTAATTTTATACTCATCGATTAAATCAAGCTGCATAAGGTGGTGTGCGAACCTAGGACTGCCGAGGACGACCATATCCTTGCCCGGCTGCTGTTTGAGGTTCTTGATCTCTTCCTCGACATCTTCTTTCACCAGTCTGGAATTGTTCCATTCGACTTTCTCCAGCGTCGTGGAAAAAACGATTTTGGTTGTCTTTTCGATCCACTCGGCATGATTCCGTCCATGCTGCGTAGCTGATGGGTTTGAAAGCACAGATGGCCAATACCCATACATCATTTGATAAGTCCCCCGTCCCCAAATGACGGTATCGGCCGTACTCAGAATTTCTTTCGCGTGTTTCTCCAAATCAGCATCGTAGGAAACCCAGCCAATGTCCATTTCACCGTTTGGCCCTTCTACAAAACCGTCAAGCGATGCGTGCAAAAATAGAACGAGTTTTCTCATTTTCAGTTCTCCTTTGTTCATGAGGCATATTTACATTATCCATTTTAGCACATTTCAGCATGGGTTGTTTCTTATGGATTGCTAATCTAAACTGCCCGTTATCCTAAATGAAATATTCTACTATTCCACAAAAAAATCCTTCCATTTCATTCTGCAAAACTACCCGTTAGTTTAGTTATCTTTATTTACAATTAGCTTACCACAAAAAACGTGATGGTAGGTCTCAAGAATAACTCAAAAATCATTTACAATAAGTTTCGTCAACAAATCCGTCAACAAGAGTTCTCTAAGATGATTTATTCCTTTAATTAAGCTAATTAATATTCTATGTAAAAAAAAGAAGCCAAGCACAGCAAGGCTTCCGAGCATTCATATAGTGGTGCGGTCGACGGGATTTGAACCCGTACACCCAATGGGCACCACCCCCTCAAAAACGGGAGAAGGTGCTTTCGGGTGTTGTTTGGTGCCTTCTAAGTTCAATAAGTCCTTATTTATCAAAGGTTTTCGCGATTTTATGTACCTTCGTGGCTTATCCTGTTTTTCTGGGTTTAACCAGTGTTTTTTCGTCTTGCCACCGAAAATGCCACCGAGTCTCAATAACAATAAAATGATTTAACTCAAAGGTCGCTCTTCGAACCGAATAGTCATTGTCGAGAAATCCAAAATCATACCAAGTTTTTGCATGAAGTCAACACCAATGATGCCATTATAACCATATTCCATGAGAGTGGAACCCAGTTGAATCGTCATACTACAAACTTTTCGGTCAAATATAGATAATTCATCCATTAATCGCTCGTAGCATATTTCACTTCGTCCCCCAACCCCGTACATATACCGGACTCTACCTTGTGTTGGGTCGACAGTTAAGTTAATGGGTCGAACTACGTCCGTATCAAAAATCGTTACCGAACAGCCGGAGTCCAACAAAATATTTGGAATGAGCACATCCTGTCCTTGAAAACTAACAGGAACCTCAACAACCGGCAAACCATTTTGCATAGAAATCTTCATCGAAGTCCCCGCACACCTATAAAAGATTGCTCAACCACTTCTAGTTCTTCCCTTGATGTGTGAAACACATAAAGCTCTCTTATTGGCTGCTCCTGATGCAGTTGTTTATACATGTTAAATGCAGATGAGGATTCCGAAAATTCACGGATTACTGACATCTGTTCTAAGTGACGGCGTCCATTTTCTGTCCTTGTTGTGATGGCTTCAATTAGGAGCCATTTATCCACGTATTTTTGTTTTATTTCATTCCAGGTCATCTTTTTCACCTCGGAGTAAATTCATTTATTCTAAGTTTAACACATAAAGTTAAAGAAAAAAATGCCACGATCTCCGGTATCCGCATTATCATTTTTCAATAACAAAATGCCATGCGATCAGCTAAATTGCGAACTTCATCTGCGTCGCCTATTAACCGCTCCTTAACCGTTTCTTGATTTCTTGAATATTGCGTTGCTCTGGCTCAATAGGACCTTTCAGAAATAAATGGATATAAACATCTATCGGCAAGTCGTTTAGAAACTTTTCCATAAGAGGTCGAACCTTTTCCCAATTCAATCCCCCGGCACCGCATCCAAGCATAGGAAAGGAAATGGAAGTAACCCCCGCATCAGCATAAGTAGATACAAACTTCTTTAGACCCACTTCGATATATTCTAACTTCGAAGGCTGTCTCCAATCTTCTTTGGTCGGGAAATTTAAAATCCATTTATGATTGGTTTTATACAACCACAACTGACCCATTTGAAATTGATTCGTCTTACAAAGCAATTCATACTTTTGAAACATTTCCGGATAGATGGTCTTGAAATCCTTAGCAATTCCTTTTCCCATCGTACCAAGTGTATTAACGGTATTTACCAGGACCTTTGCAGGACTTTCAAATAAGTCGCCCTCTACATACGTAATCATATGGTTCACCCCTGATATATTTTAAAATAAATCTTATCTGCTGCTTTCTTTCTCCAAGGTTGCTGCCCAAACAGGACATGTAAGATTTTTCTGAGCGTCAAATCAGCCACGAACTGCTTTTGGAAGAGTATCCTGTGCACATATCCCAAAATCGTCTCCGAACGTCTCGGTCACGCGTCCATTCTAATCACCTTGGATACCTACACCCATCTGCTGCCCAACATGCAGGAAGCCGCAGCCGCCGGATTGGATCAGATGTTGAAATAGGGCTTATTCCCCTTC
>DASWUO010000460.1:0-11097 GCA_036401615.1 Bacilli bacterium
ATAAACATCGTCCGAGGCAATCATCCGACCCCACTTCTTCGATAAATTGACGATTATAGTCCATAAAGTTTTTAAAGCTGCCATCCTCATTCTGGGCATGATGGATAAAAGAAAGATACGTATAGATAAGATCCAGCGATAAGGAATTTTTCTTATTCCGATATAACATAACAGCAGCAATTAAGGCTCGGGCATTATCATCCGAGGTATATCCTTTGGTGCGGTCGGGAATACCGAACTTGGAATGTTGAAAGATGCCGGTATCATCCGTTAATCTTCGGAAATAGTCGGTTTGTAAAGGTTGGTTGACCAACAGCTTGGTTAAATCATATTGCTTCTTGACAAGCGTAAGTTCCATTAAATGACACTTCCTTTATATGCGTAATGGGACTCAACCGCTTCTCTGAAAAGTGCAGCGTAGCCTTTGGCAATTTCGCTCCACATCATGGTGCGGCCAAGAGCCAGGGCGCGCTCTTCCATTTCTTTCTTTCGGTCAGGATGCTCCAATAGTTCCAGAATGCAGGCTTGCAGTGAAGCGGAGTCCCGAAATTCAGCCAATAACCCTCTGCCGTCGGCCAACATTTCTTCGGCATAACGATAGGGGGTGGATACTACAACCCGGCCATAACCAATGCCGTAGGCTAAAGTCCCGCTGACCGCTTGATCTTTACCTGTGTAGGGGGTCATATAAATATCTGAGAGCACCAACGACTGGATAACCTCTTCTTGGGTTAGATGTTTATCAACAAATTTCACATTGTTATCCAAACCTAACTTGGTTACAAGATCCATCAGCTTCTGGCGGTATTCCTCCCCCACCTCTTGTTTAACCACCGGATGGGTCTTTCCCCAAATGATATACAAGGCTTCCGGATGCCGGGCAACCACTCCGCTCATGGCTTCAATGCCATATTCAATCCCTTTGCCAGGGCTTAGAAATCCGAAGGTGGAAAGAATTTTACGGTTAACAAATCCAAGACGATGCTTTAATTGTTCCCTTGTCTCGGTTAAGACGAACGGAACTCCATGATGAAATACTTGAATTTTTTGCAAAGGAATACCATAAGTACTTGCCAAGTTAGCGACTGTATTCTGAGCCATTGTCACTACTTTGACACTCAGTTCTGCGAGCTTATTCATAATATACCGTTGTTTTGGGGAAGGCTCGGTTAAGACGGTATGGAGGGTCACGATAAATGGAATCTTCAGCTTCTCGGCCAAGTCCAGCACATATTCTCCGCTTTCGCCACCATAGATCCCAAACTCATGTTGGATAACGAGGAGATCCGTATTGGAGCGGTTGAGCTCTTCTGCAACTAAGGTATAATCCAAATGATTATGCTGTCCAATTTGCGCTATGACTTGATTGCTGTAAGCGTAGGTTTTATTATTATTAACCGCAATGATCCGCGGGGGGGCGAAGTCTTTAATCAGCATCAGTTCATTCATCAAGTCTTGAGTAAAAGTGGCGATTCCGCATTCTCTAGGTAAGCTGGTGCCTAAAAAAACTACATTTTGTTTGCTGAAACTGTTTATCATTTGAAAACCTCCCGTTTTTTTGTTAAATTCGCTTCATGCACAGTTTCCCCAGAATAGTTATTACACCAAATCCCTTGTTTTGAAACAACAAAAATGAACTTGCCGGAATAGATTCTTGCCATTGACAACATTTTCTCGCCATTATATATTTAGGGTTACACTAACTCATAATTTTCATTCCAATAATATTGACAGTCAGGGTGATAACATGATCAGGGAGAAGACCGAGGCTAGAACTTGCAAGGAACTGCTTGAGGAATTTAACAAAAACAGCCGGATGAAAATAGTGGAAAAGGTGATTTTTACGGGTGTTGGCGGGCGCGATGTCTATAATATAACAGCTCCCTTTATAGATGAAGGCCAGGAAGTGGTAGTGGGAAGGGTTGAGGAGCGCCATAGCGAATTTTCCCAAGTATTCTTCTTCTCCCGGAGCAATCAGGTTTGGTCACCAAGGGAGCATACTCATACTTATAATTTACAAGACCCTTTTATTACTAAAATTTATGGAGAACTTATATTTGGCGGGGTGGAGGTTATCACTTCACCTGAAAATCCGAATAAGATTGTATCATGGGTGACGCAATTTTACCGTGGAGAAAACATTGATGCGTTGTGTTATTTCGCCTGCGGTCCCGGAACCATGAAGGACATACGCTTAATTGAGCTGGCTGATGGCCGAATCGGTGTTTTTACGAGGCCTCAGGGGAAGAAGGGCGGAAGAGGGCAAATCGGCTTTACGATTATTCAATCGCTTGAGGAATTAAACGAGGCTACCTTTAATAATGCAGAAATCATTAGAAATCAATTTATTTCCGAAGAATGGGGCGGAGCTAATGAAGCGCATCTATTGAAGAATGGGTGGGTTGGGGTGCTTGGGCATATTGCGTGCTTCGACAGGGATCGGAACAAACACTATTATTCCATGACCTTTGGCATCAATCCGGAGACCTTGGAGAGTACACCTATTAAAATTATCGCAACGAGGAATGATTTCCCGGACGGACCGGAGAAACGGCCTGATCTGGAAGATGTCATCTTCAGCGGCGGGTTAGTAAGGCGTAATGATGGCCGGGCCGAGCTGTCTGTGGGCGTAAGCGATGCGGAAGCTTACCGGATTGAAATTCCGGATCCCTTTCTGGAGTATGAACAGTTCGCACCAGCGTTGGCGGTTTAAAGCGCGGAAGGCCAAGCGGGAATTCCAGCAAATCCTGCTGATCATGGCAGATTTAAACTTTAATAGATTCATAGGTTTAGCTCGTTTCTCTTTTGTCCATAATGGTGGATAGAAGAAGAAAGGAGCTTTATATATGTTCAATAATCTCTCCATTAGGCCTTACTATTACATAGCTTTTGCCATCATAATACTAATATCTTGCTGGGAATCCAACCTTACGAACGCCGCTGTCATAGAACCGTTAATCCCCCAAGAATCTATCAGATTACGCATACTTGCCAATTCGGACAGCCCGGAAGACCAGATGATCAAACGCCGGGTCAGGGATGAAATTATTAATCAAATGAACGTGTGGGTGAAAGGTCCCCAAGGTATGGAACAAATCACCCGTTTGGAGGATGCCCGGAAGTTGGTTCAAGCCCATCTGCAGGAGCTGCATTTAGTGGTGGGCGAACTATTAGAGAGATACGGACATCATTATGATTACAAAATAGAGCTGGCCACCGTGCCATTTCCCGTCAAGGTTTATGGTAGCCAAGTCTATCCAGCGGGCGACTATGAAGCGGTTCGTGTAACTTTAGGCAAAGGCCAGGGCTTGAATTGGTGGTGTGTGCTGTATCCGCCGTTATGTTTCGTCAGTTTCTCCAGCACAAGTGACGCGATTACAGGGAAGAAGGCCGCCAGTTTGAACAAGGATACCCATTCCAAAAACTCCGTTAACGAGAAGGAAGCGGTACCTGTTGAGACGGAAGTAAAATTTATTGCATGGGAAGCATTTAAAGGGATGAACGGGTTTATTAAAGGGTTATTTTAGAAAAAAAGAGTGATGTGCCGAAAAGAGAGGCAGCAAGAGCTGTTATCCGGTTAAGGCATCGCTGCCCCCCGGGCACTTGAATAGAGCGTGTACCATTCTTCCCGAGTCATCTGCTGCGACTGCCGCTCTGCATCGTGGCAAGCAATAATCCGCTCGGGATTGGCTGTTCCGATCACAGGCTGGATCAAGGCCGGGTGCTTCATTAACCAACCAAGCGAGATCGCTTCCGGTGTCGTTTCTTTGATGTTGGCCATTTGTTTAATTAACGCAGCCGTTTTCTGGATGTTTTCCGGTTCATTCTGGGTGGAGCGTCCCGTAAGCCGGCCTTGGGCTAGCGGACCCCACGCTTGAATCTGGATTTTCTTGATTTGGCAATATTCCATGAGGCCTTCCGAGAAGTTAACCGTTACGCCAGCCTTTTGATTCACATGAACCCCTTGATCCAGCCAGTCCAACCGCGCCAAGCTCATTTCAAGTTGATTTACGGCCAATTGATCTGGAATCGCTTGCTGCAAAAATTCGATTTGGGCAACACTCATATTAGAAACTCCGAAATACCGCACTTTCCCCGAGGATTTCAGCTTGCCCAATGCTTCTGCTACTTCGCTCGGTTCTACCAGAGGGTCGGGCCGGTGAAGAAGAAGGATATCCAGATAGTCCGTACCGAGCCGGGACAAAATTCCATCCACAGCCCCCAGAATATGCTCCTTGGAAAAATCAAAACGGGTAGGAAGGGATCCTTCTCCTTGACGAATGCCGCATTTGGATTGAATGATGGCTTGTTCCCGCAATGCGGGTTTCTTTTTTAGGATATGGCCGAAGGTCTCTTCCGCTTTGCCCATGGTATAAATATCGGCATGGTCGAACATGGAAATACCGATGGCAAGAGCTGTGTCGACCGCCTTCTCCGCTTTCAGAATATCTTCTTTAGTGATGGGATCCCGGTTCCATCCCCCGCCAAACGGCATACATCCCAGCACCAAACGGTTAGTTGAAAGTCCCCGCTGGGTTAAAGGCATGATTTTCATTATATATTCCTCCTTTTGTTTTAATCATTATACCCCTGACCTTGGGTTTGATAAAGAACGCAAAAAAAATTCACTTACTTAACCAGAAGCAAGTGATTGTATTTCTTTTGCAAAAGTGACATGTGAACAGGGGATAAGGTATAATTTAAAACATCCTAACTATACGAGGTTGAATAATGCTAACCCAATACTGGACGGTGGATCCATCGGTGGCAGTTTCTGCAGATGCTGGTTCCATTAATCCATCCTTAGCAGCGATCCAAGAAGCAGCGGAAATGATAAGAGCGGGGAAGGTGGTCGCCTTTCCCACGGAAACGGTATACGGTCTGGGTGCGGATGCCCGGTCTGATGCCGCGGTGGAGCGGGTCTTTGCGGCCAAAGGACGGCCCTCGGACAATCCGCTGATTGTCCATATCGCCAGCTTGTCCCAGCTGGACGAGTTGGTTGGTCCGCGCAGCGCCACCGCGCAGCGGCTCATGGAGCGGTTCTGGCCCGGCCCGCTCACCCTCGTGCTGCCGGCCCGCCCCGGCGCCGTGTCCAAGCTGGTCACTGCCGGCTTGCCGACAGTGGCCGTTCGTAGGCCAGCGCATCCGCTGGCCTTGCTCTTGCTTGGCGCAGCAGGGTGCCCTGTTGCTGCGCCAAGCGCCAACCGCTCGGGGAGGCCGAGCCCCACCGAGGCTTCCCACGTCAAGGAGGACCTTGACGGCTGCATTGACGGCATCATCGATGGCGGGCCTACAAGGGTAGGCCTGGAGTCGACTGTGGTGGAAGTGAACGGAGAACATGTGAGGGTTCTCCGCCCGGGTTGCGTCACGCTGGCGCAACTCGAGGAGGCATTGGCGGCAGATGCTTCCTATGGCGGCGCCCAAATCAGTCCCTTCGTTCTTCATGCCGAAGAGGACACATCCGCCCCCAAGTCCCCCGGAACCAAATACGGCCATTATGCGCCGAGAGGCACTATGTTCATTGTCATGGAGCACGGGAACGATACCGATTCCTCCCAACGCGTCAGAAACGGGATCCAAACCCGCTTAACAGAAGCCGCACAACGCGGTGAAAAGACAGGAGTTCTGGTATTTACCCACAGAAATACCCGCTATAAAGCTGATCTTGTTATCAACTTAAGCCCCAACAACGACTTATCCACAGCAGCTCAGGGACTTTATTCAGCTCTAAGAAGATTCGACACAGAGAATATCACCTATATTTTGGCAGAATCCTGCAGTGAAGAAGGTATCGGGCACGCCATTATGAACCGACTCTTGAAAGCCGCGGGAAACCGCATGATCTACATATAAGTTTATACATAGCCCTTTAAGAGGACTCCAACGATCCCCCATTTCTTTAGCTCAACGCTTCCTGCAAAATGATCATCATTCCCGGGTTGTCCGCATATTCTGAAAAGGAATAGGTGGACAGGAGGGACCAAGGATCCATGGATATGGCTCAGTTCGGGCAGTTAATGACGATATTGATTATGGCGGTCGCTTTAGGGTTGGATGCTTTTTCCCTTGGTATTGGAATCGGGCTTAAAGGCATACGGTTGCTTGATATTTTGAAACTAAGCGTTCTGATTTCGTTGTTCCATTTAGTAATGCCCTTAATGGGGATGTTCACCGGCCAATATGTCGGATCCTTATTAGGCAGTCTGGCAACCGTGATAGGTGGAAGTTTATTGCTGTTATTGGGCATACATATGATATACAGCTCCTGGCGCGGGGAAGAATTCAAATCGTTGGATCATAGAACGCCTTGGGGGTTGTTGATATTTGCGTTAAGTGTCAGCATTGATTCTTTTTCCGTGGGAGTTTCTTTGGGTCTGTTTGCAACGGATGTGTTATTGACTGTAATCATGTTCGGCACCGTTGGCGGACTCATGTCCATTCTCGGGTTAATGCTGGGCAGAAAGCTGGGACCCTGGGCGGGGGGGTTCAGCGAGGCCTTCGGCGGGGTGATTTTATTGGTATTCGGCATTAAATTCCTGATGTAAACCGGTTATCGCAGACAGATTTCCCTTAAGACCCGGGTTTGGGGTAAAATAGAGTTAACCAACAAAATCGCCTTGTTGCAAGCAGGAGGGGTTACTAGAGTGAAGCATATTGTGTTTGTATGTACAGGCAATACATGCCGCAGTCCAATGGCAGAAGCGATGTTCCGCAAGATGGCGGCCGCCGCAGGCCTTGAAATAGAAGTTCGTTCAGCTGGTGTCAGCGCTTCGGACCATATGCCGATTTCAGTTCATTCAAGTGCGATTCTACAGGAAAAAAGCATCCAAGAAACGCTAACATCCAGCGCAATTAACCCGGATTTGATGGAGTGGGCTGATCTCATTCTAACCATGACGGCTCCTCATAAACGAAGTGTTATTCAAAGATACCCACAAGCTGTGGATAAAGTGCATACTTTAAAAGAATACGTAGAAGATAATCCACAGGTGCTGCTTAATATTCAAGAGGTGGAGCAGATCTATTCCGAATGGCAGTTGAAAAAGGCCCTTTCCCAAGAAATTTCCGAAGAGGAACGGAAGCGGCTCATTAAGCTGGAGCAAGGCTTGCCTGACTACGATATTATGGATCCGTTCGGCGGTTCGCTTACCATCTACAGGAAGAGTGCTGTGGAGATCGAGCAGGCGCTGGATAAGCTGTTGAAGAAGCTGAAGTCCGGGTTCGACAGATAGTTGTCAGAAGGCTCGAAATAGGCTATGATAGAAACTATCAAATAGACCCTGTGTAACTGACGACTAGTGGATTAAACCACGATGGAGCATGGGGTGATACGGCCGGTCGTCTGGGCGAAAGAGCAACGATGCGTTTTTGGACGCCTCATGCTCTTTTTCTGATTTTATGGCATACTAAGCTTCATAACTTTATTTTTACGGAGGTGCTTACGAATGAAGATTGTGATGGGAGCGGACCACGCCGGATTTCGCCTCAAGGATGATTTAAAATCTTACATTACATCCCTTGGCCATGAAGTTGAAGATGTAGGTTGTACCTGCGGGGATTCGGTCGATTATCCGGATTATGCACTAGCGGCATGCGAGAAGGTGATTGCAGGTGTTGCGGACAAAGCGATCCTGATATGCGGTACAGGTATTGGCATGACGATAGCCGCTAACAAGATACCAGGCATTCGCTGCGCATTGGTTCATGATACTTTTTCAGCTAAAGCTACACGGGAGCACAATGATTCCAATGTATTGGCCATGGGAGAGCGGGTCATTGGGCCGGGATTAGCGCAAGAAATTATCTCCACATGGCTCGGGACTGATTTCTCCAAAGGGGTTCGCCACGGGAATCGGATCAACAAGATCAGTGCACTGGAAGAGAAATATATGCTTCACCCATAGATGAGGTGACCCAAGCCATGTCAAGTTCAGAAGATATAGCATCGCAGGTTGAAACCCTGCTTAGAGAACTCATCCATGTTGGCCGAATAGAATCCGGGCAAATCCTCGTCATTGGGACCAGCACCAGTGAAGTAGTCGGCAAACATATTGGTACGATGGGAAACCGGGGAGCGGCAGAGCAGATTTTTACCGGAATTGAACGAGTTAGGCAAGAAATCGGGTTCTACACCGCATTTCAGTGCTGCGAGCATTTAAACCGGGCTTTAGTTGTCGATCGAGATTTGCTCCAGCATTACATGCTGGAAAGGGTTTCTGCAGTTCC
Organism: Bacilli bacterium; assembly: GCA_036401615.1. Taxonomy (GTDB): domain Bacteria; phylum Bacillota; class Bacilli; order Paenibacillales; family DASWUO01; genus DASWUO01. Next base: position 8,227 of record DASWUO010000460.1, read on the forward strand.
CGTCCCGAAAGCGGGAGGCTCCATGGCAGCTTATGCTTACCGGCAGATGGCTGATCCCTGTCTGGTAGAAGCGATTCAAGCCCATGCCGGTATAGACATTGGGGAAACTCTTATCGGGATGCACTTACATAAAGTGGCCGTGCCTTTCAGGCCGTCGATCAGGCAAATTGGCCACGCCAGAGTCAACGCTGCTTATACGCGTCCCAAGTTAATTGGCGGGGAGCGGGCACAGTACACTTTGGAGGAGGAAGCTGGGCCGGAAAACACGGGACACTGTGAATGAAATTTCTGGAATGCCGATGTTGATAAAATCCGTCCTCGAGTCTAGAATAGGTGCCCCTTTAGACCTTATTCACTGAATGAAACCTAGTTTTTGCAACATAAGGTCCAAAAGAGACCTAGTCATGCCAGACTCCCTTATAATTGGAGAAGTTTGCTCGAAATTAGCTCTTTTATGACTCTTATCTCCACACACTTTTATCATATTTTTTCTATAGGAGCTAAGAAAGACCTTATTTTAAAAACAGCACTGATGTTTTCTAATAACTATCACTCATAGGGGGAATTACCATGGAACACTTACGCAAAGCAGATCCGGAAATGTTAAATGCCATGAATTTAGAATTGAAACGCCAGAGGGAAAATATCGAATTAATCGCGTCTGAAAACATCGTTAGCCGTGCGGTCATAGAAGCCATGGGCAGCGTACTCACAAACAAATATGCAGAAGGCTATCCGGGCAAACGTTTCTACGGGGGCTGCGAATATGTGGATATCGTTGAAGAAATCGCACGTGACCGGGCCAAACAATTGTTTGGAGCCGAGCATGCCAATGTACAGCCGCATTCAGGAACCCAAGCCAATATGTCCGTGTATCTCGCTACGCTAAAACCCGGGGATACCGTGCTCGGCATGAATCTGGCTCATGGCGGGCATCTGACTCACGGCAGCCCGGTTAGCGCATCCGGTATTTTATATAACTTTGTTGCTTATGGCGTTAATGAAGAAACCTCACGTATCGACTACGATGAGGTACGTAAGGCGGCGTTTAAACACCGCCCGAAAATGATCGTTGCCGGTGCAAGCGCCTATCCGCGGATCATTGATTTTGAAGCCTTAGGCCAAATTGCCAATGATCTCGGTGCCTTATTCATGGTCGACATGGCGCATATCGCTGGATTGGTTGCTGCCGGATTGCATCCTAACCCGGTGCCTCATGCCCATTTTGTCACAACCACAACCCATAAAACCTTACGCGGACCAAGAGGCGGTTTGATTCTCTGCCGCAAGTCATGGGCCCCCGCGATAGATAAAGCCGTATTCCCCGGTTCCCAAGGCGGCCCGCTTATGCACATCATTGCTGCTAAGGGTGTAGCACTTGGTGAAGCACTGCAGCCGGAATTCAAAACTTATTCACAGAATGTAGTGAAGAATGCCAAGGTTTTATCCGAGGCGTTAATGGCCGAGGGGATGACGATTGTATCCGGCGGTACGGATAACCACCTTATGCTGCTCGATACCCGAAGTGTCAATACAACGGGAAAAGCAGCCGAACACCTGCTTGATCAAGTAGGCATCACGGTAAACAAGAATGCGATTCCGTACGACCCGGCAAGCCCTTTTGTTACCAGCGGCATTCGTATCGGCACACCGGCAGCCACTGCCCGCGGCATGAATGAAGAAGCGATGAGAACCATCGCCAAGGTGATCGCCTTAACTTTGAAGAACCCGGAGGATGCCTCCGTTCACAAGAAGGCACTGGCCATGGTTCGTGACTTAACGTCCCAATTCCCTATTTATGATGGATTAACTTATTAGATCTGCCCTTTTTCCTGCACTCCTTATCTATGTTATACTATGAGAGATTTTGCGCGCGGGAGGACACATTATGGGCAAAGTAACGATTTGCGATCACCCCCTTATACAACACAAATTGACCTACATCAGGGATGAAACTACAGACACGAAGGTGTTTCGTGAGCTGGTGGATGAGGTTGCAGCCTTGATGGTTTATGAAATTACAAGGGACCTGCCGTTAGAGTATAAATCGGTTAAAACACCTGTCGCTATGGCGAATTGCCGCATCATTTCAGGTCGCACGCTCGGGGTAATTTTAATCCTCAGGGCGGCTTTGGGTATGGCCGATGGAATTCTTAAACTCATTCCCAAAGCCAAGGTCGGGCATATCGGGCTTTTTCGTGATCCGCAAACCCTTCAGCCTGTCGAATACTACTCGAAGCTTCCTGTAGATGTGGAGCTGAGGGAGTTAATTATCGTAGACCCGATGCTGGCCACCGGGGGTTCCGCCATTGCGGCCATAGACCTGCTGAAGAAGAGGAATTGTACAAACCTTAAATTAATGTGCCTTATCGCAGCGCCAGAAGGAATCGAAGCTGTACGGAAAGCGCATCCTGACATTGATATCTATATAGCAGCGATTGATGACGGTTTGAATGAACACGGTTATATTGTTCCGGGCTTGGGAGATGCCGGGAACCGGCTGTTTGGCACCAACTAAGTTGAAATCAATTGAAAACATGGGGAAATCACAATGAAAAAAATCAAAGTTATGACCATTTTCGGCGTCCGACCGGAGGCCATTAAGATGGCCCCTCTAATCCTTGAACTGCAGAAGCATCCGGAGCAGATTCAATCGATGGTTTGTGTGACGGCACAGCATCGCCAGCTGCTTGACCAAGTCCTTAATATTTTCAAAATCATACCCGATTACGACTTAAATGTAATGAAAGAGAGTCAATCGCTTAATCAAATTACCATGCGTGTCCTGGAAGGTTTGGAGCCTGTACTTCAAGAGGCCAAGCCGGACTTGATTCTAGTCCATGGAGATACCTTAACCACCTTCTTGGCAAG
>DASWUO010000461.1:0-2696 GCA_036401615.1 Bacilli bacterium
CAGGTCACAATTCTCCATCACAAGTGCAATCATGGAAGAGGTGGTTGTCTTCCCGTGGGCACCTGCTACAGCAATGCCTGTCTTGTTGTTCATGAGTCTTGCAAGCATCTGGGCCCGGTGTAATATCGGAATATTTAATTCTCCTGCGGCTTGCATCTCCACATTGTCGTTGGAAAGTGCTGTAGAATACACAACCATATCTGCTCCATTGACGTGGGCGGCCTTATGGCCTATATAAATAAGAGCCCCTTTGGCGATTAGCTTATCCGTCAATTCCTGCTGTGCTAAATCGGAACCCGTCACGTGATATCCCATTTCAAGCATCACTCTGGCTATGGCGCTCATGCCGTAACCGCCTATGCCGATAAAGTGAACATGCTCTGCTGTATCCATTATCTCACCAACCTTTTTCGGAATCAGACTGATATAAAATCCACGATCGAACATCTGAAATCAAGTATAATGTTCCGGAAACTACAGCAAGATCCTCTGGGCCTGTCATTTCTGCCAAGAGGGCAAGCGCGCTTTTCCAATCCGGTTCTATGATGATTTCAATAAGTTTAGGGTTAGGCTGTTGAGAACGAATTTCCTTCACTATTTCTAACAGGTCTGCCGCATTCATCTTCTTGCGAAAATCCGGTTCAGTCAGGATAAGCGTGTCGGCTATTGGTAGTATATGCCTCAGGTAACCCGGATGATTCTTGGCCGCCAACATTCCTACCATCAAGTGGAGCTTGTGGTACGTATATGTGCTACCCAAAGCTGATGCCAGCATCTGCGCCCCTTCCGGATTATGGGCACCATCAAGCAGTATTCTGGGTTGTCTTGACACCATCTCCAACCTGCCCGGCCACTTGGTTAGCTTCATCGCTTCTTTGATATCTTCTACTTCTATGATAGCGGCATAATATTGTCTTAGAACCTCAAGGGTCATTAACGCAACGGCGGCATTCTTCAACTGGTGACGGCCGTTAAGAGAAATCGTCAGAGGCCCTGTTCTGCCGAAGGGGCTCCAAAATTGAAAAACCTGTTCATCTTCTTGTGTTGAAACCAATTCAAACCCGAACTGCTCCCCCATGAGATATAAGGTGCTTTGTTTCTCCTTGGCCGTTTTTTTAATGACATCCTTGGTTTCGGGCTGTTCAAAAGCACTGATCACAGGGACGCCTGATTTAATGATACCTGCTTTTTCCCAAGCTACTTTCTCAAGGGTGTCCCCGAGTATTTCCATATGATCATGACCCACGTTAGTTAAAACCGAAACAATAGGATGAACAATGTTCGTACAATCCAATCGGCCGCCCAATCCCGTTTCCCATACTACAAAGTCGGGGCAAGCCATTCTGGCAAAATAATATAGGGTCAGCGCAGTGGTGACCTCGAACATCGTCGGCGATCCAAGTTCAGAAGCTGCTACTTCATCAACCATAGGTTTTATTAGATTGACAAGACTCAAGAGGTCTTCCCCCTCGATATCCTTGCCGTTACATTGAATTCGATTTGTGAATTTCTCGATGTAAGGGGACGTGAAGGTTCCGACTGTATATCCGCATTGGATTAATACCTGACTAAGAAAGGCACAGGTTGAGCCTTTTCCGTTAGTGCCGGCGACATGAATAAATTTAAGTCTGCGATGGGGATGATCCAGCATTTCCATCAGCTTCTCCATACGTTTTAACCCGGGCTTTATTCCAAAGGGAATCAAACTGGTTATCCAGTCCACTGCTTCTGCATAACGGGTAAACTGCACAATTTCCGTCCGGCTTGATCCATTCATCTTATTCAACCTTCTTTACTATATGTCTAATTCTTTAATTCGGCTATACGTATTAAAACTTTTTCCTTCTTGTCCGCATAATCCTTCATCTTGGCTTGTTCTTCCTCAATCACATGAGCCGGCGCCTTTGCCACAAACCCAGCATTGGCCAGCTTCTTCTCCACGCGTTCAACTTCCGCCGTCAAGGTGAGAGATTCCTTCTCTAAGCGGGCAATTTCTTGGGCCAGATCTAACAGGCCAGCCAAAGGAAAATAAAGCTCAGCTCCGCTCACAATAGACGTCATTGCCTTTTCCGGGGCGGACAAATCGATTCCCATCTTTAAACTGGACGTGTTGCTGAACCGCCCGATATACGCTTGATTCCTTTGTAAAACAGAAGATAATTCATCATTGGCAGGCTTGATAATAAGCTCCACTTTCTTGCTCATGGGCACATTTACTTCTGCCCGGATATTGCGCACCGCACCAATTACATTTTTTAAAAATTCCATTTCTTTCAAAGCCTCAGGTGCTTCCCATATCGCGTCATAGCTTGGCCATAAAGCCAGGGATACCGTTTCCCCGTGGTGCGGCAAATGCTGCCAGATCTCTTCACTGATGAAAGGCATAAAGGGATGAATTAACCGCAAGGTTTGGTCAAGAACATAACAAAGCACAGACTGGGTATGTTTTTTGGCGCGAAGGTCGTCACTGTACAAACTGATTTTTGAAAACTCAATATACCAATCACACAGGTCATCCCAGATAAAATCATACAACAGCCGGCCCGTTTCACCAAATTCATATTGATCCATCAGTCTGGTGATATCCCGGGCAGTTTCATTCAAGCGATGGAGAATCCAATAATCAGACGTACTATGCTCCCCTGTTAAATCGATATCCTGATAAGTGAATCCTTCCAGATTCATTAATACAATCC
>DASWUO010000462.1:0-5287 GCA_036401615.1 Bacilli bacterium
CTTTCTCCGGATATACTTTTGATAAAGCTGCTTAAACAGATGGATCACCCCGCTTCCTGACGGATGAAAAATACTTGTCTTAAGTAAAACATACTCATCTAGGGTATTTCAATAAGTTTTGGTTGGAAGCAATACTTATGCTGATGTATATATGAAAGAAAGCCAGCAACAGCGGCTTTCTGAACATTCATATAGTTGGTGCGGGCCGAGGGTAGTCTCGACCCGCGCACTAATGGGCACCACTAAACACTAGACCTGCCTATCGTTCCAAATCAGCGATAGTTATAGTTATACACTTCCATCTCCCAGAGGGTCGGAACCCCGGACGTGGTATTAACATATAATCTCAAGTATCTCGAGGTTATGGGACTGAAGTCAACAGACTTTGAACCCATAGATGTTCCGGCGGTATCTGGAATATCCGTCCAGTTTGTATTGTCGCTGGAATATTGCAATTTATACGAAGTAATGGTTGCGGCAGTTGTTGCTTCGCTAAACATAACATTTTGATAGGTTGTACTTGTCCCAAAATCCACTGAGAGCCATTGATTGTTCGATTGCCCGCTGGCAGCTGTCCACCTTGTACCGAAATCTTCATCAAAGGCTTTACCCGGCGCATGATTGGCATCCCATTGGGAGGATGCGGCAAAAGTTTTGCCTAACGCAAGGTTTGCGCTATTATAGGCTTCCATTTCCTGAATGGTGGGATATCCGCTTGTGGTATAAGCAAACAATCTTAAACGTTCCGCTGTAACAGGATAAAAGTCAATTGTTTTAGGGGTCGCTCCAAGAGTAGTGCCTTGCGTCCCCCAAATATCTACCCATGTGACATCATTATTAGAAATTTGCAGTTTATAAGAGGTGATTTGTGCTGCATCGTTGGCCTCCTTAATAATGACTTTACTAAATAATTTGGGGCCGCCAAAGTTGACTTGAAGCCATTGGTCGGAGGATGCTCCGTTTGCCGCCGACCACCGCGTTGTTGTACTTCCGTCAAATGCCTTCGCCGCATCATAGTTTGTGGCATCCCACACCGATGAGGCCGAATAGGTTTTGCTGAGTGCCAGGTTTATTCCGCCAGCCGTCCATGTTGGAGTAGGTATAGAGGCAGGAAAAGTAGGAACTGTAGAAGCAACCATGCTGATTTTGTAACGGTGCGTACCTCCGTCAGCAGGAACAGCATAGGTCACTTTATACGTGCCGTTGGTTTCGTCCAAATCGGTTTGCCAAGCATCGTTAATTCCTACAGTCTGATTTACTACTTGCCATGCCCCGCTTATATATTCCTCGAGCTGCGGCTTGGCGTAACTTGTAAATCCTTCAGCTGTAACGGGCAGGAAATCTACCCCCCCGGTGACTGTAAAGTCAGCGTACTGTGAAGCGCCTACTTGAACCCGGGCCGGAAAATCGGCGAGTTTCGTGCCGTAAGTCGCAGTAACTGTTGTCGGCCATTTGCTTGCTTCATTCTCGATAGGAGAATAGTTGCCGCTGCTTGGATTCCAAGTATAAGCTTCTACAACTAAGTCCGCATAGTCTCCAGCCTTAACCGTATTAACCGCCGTATCAGGAACAAGAAGCGCCGTTTGGCTGTTGGAACTGTAAGCATACATACTGACAGCCAAATTGTTCATCGCTGCTGAATTAAACCGGCCGCTAAAGCTGTGTACGACAAAACCTGCGTTGTTGGTTTGAGTGGTATCATAATAATTATTATAAAATGCAACCCAAGGATGCGAGCCGTGAAGGGAAGCGCCGGAAACATTCCAGGTATCGTTATGGCTTACACTCATGGTAGAAACGGTACCTCCGCTGTTCTTATAAGCAAATGAATTTTCTTTCGGCACAGCATAACGAATATCGCTTGCCGAAAATAGACTTAATTCCTTCTTGATATCAGTAAACGTATAATCGCTTAGAAAGTCATAATGAATCTTATAAAATACCCTCGATCCATTCACACTTGGAAGCAAGGTGGAGGTTACTGTTGCCTTAACGTTCGGCTGCCCGGATTGGGTCTGTAGGACCATTGTGTATTCTGACAAATTCGGTCCCCTGCCGGTAAATCTTATGCCAGGCCCTTTTCGTTTAGCGATAATCCAGTTCGTCCCGTTAAACAGTTTCAAAAATTCGTTGCCTCCGGCATTATGAAACCATGGACTGCTATCGCTGCCAAGCCGGACTCCACCGATCGCCCTGAAATCCGCCATGGTTGCGTTAGCCGGATCATCCGGGAGGTAACACATGACCTCGCTCTGTCCTATACTGGTTTCAATCCATAAGGCGCCCCAATCGTTATAATTGCTTAGATCGAGACTCGGCAAGCCCACATTCACTTTATTTCCCCATTTTTGCGGGGAAGTGCGATGCCACATCGTCTTGCTTGTACTGGCCGCTAAATTAAAAGAAGAGAAGCTGTTTACGTAGGACGTAAACGGGGCAACGGAGTTGTCCCACTTTTTGCTCGTCTGAACGGGAATACCGTTTGGCACCATATTTTCATCCGTTAAGAACGATGTTCCTCCCGTAACACCAGGGGCCTCACCGCTGGGATGGGTAACGGATTGCGCTGTCTTTAACCTGATTTGCCTTGCTTTTGCATCGTTGGTGAAAGCGAATTTGGCAGAAGGATATAAGTTAGGCTCTCTTTTATAAAAATTGAGCATCGGCGTATAGACTTCCAAAACATATGCTCCCATAGTATTATCGTACCCCAAGCTTCTCGACCCGGCGTACGGCAGAGAATTGGTCACTTGAAACTCCGTTGCGCTTAGCGGATCCATTTCAACGGCTGTATCGTTGATTCCGGCTGTCGAGCTGTTATCGCCCGATACAAAAAGTTGGGTATACATATACCAGGTTTGGCCATTATACCAAGTTGCATTAGCTGCGGAATGCTTGTCCTTGTCATAAACTCTTTGCACGATAGCTAGTCGGCCATCAATAGAAGGCGAGTAGTTGCCGCTTTGCATAATAAGGGATTCCGTATGCCCTTTATTGATGACTTGATAGGATAATGCCCCGTGCGACAAGGTTGCATTATTATCGAAAACGGTTACATGATCATATACAGTACCTGTTGTCCACGTTCCTGATGCTGGAATATTCACATCTCCGCTGCCCACATTATATTTGTTAAACATCGCCTCATCCAGAAATGTTTGCATTTCCGCATATTCAATGTCGGAAATGGTTCCTGACGGTTTAAATGCTGTTACAACATAAAATTTTTCATTCCAGAAATAAAACGTTTGATCCACTCTTAAAGGCAGCGTGCCTCCTGATGCACTTTTTAATTCGATATCCTTAATGAGAATCTCCCAAAGATTTTTGCCTGCTTTCTTAATAATCATTTTGTTCTCATGGTTGGCCGCGTAAACGGAGCTATACCATACCCCATTCACCTTAATTGCCGGAGTTAAACTGTTTGTGCCTGCTGATTTCAATATATTAGCTGAAGGATAACCGCTGTTCTTAATCGTCATTGCTTGGGCGCTTCCCCATTGCAGCCCATACTGGAATACATAGTTGTTCGTTTCAGCATTGAAGGAATTGTAATCCGTTGTACCGTACGTATGGTTGTAATAAACATCAACATAAGCTTCCTCGACGGCGGTTGCCTCATCGGCAATATAGCCGATCAAAAAAAGCAGGAGCCCGCAGGCTAGCAACATCTTTAAACTATTGGTAATTCCTGCATTTACGTGATTCCCGATCCTGGCTTTCATTGTCATAAAATTAATCCTCCTCTTTTCAATACAGTTTCCTTATTGCAGTGTTGATGAAACGAGAGGCTATCAATGTTCTGCGAGTCTGGGTGGTTGACCGGTAACTCCAACTTGCAAAAACAGCACTATATTTATTTCATTGAATCGACTCCTTCCTTGGACTTTCTGTTAGAATGGCCTCCGCTATCTTTAATACACACTCATACTATGTGATGCTGAAAGTGCTTTCAATGGTAATAACTTTCAAAATATAGCCCATATTATTGAAGTTGCGATGAAAGCATAAAAACTGGGCTCTAAATGACAGGTTCCGGACTAAATTATTGCTATCCAACTATTATTTTTCAAAAGTTATATCCATTATTATTGAAATATCCTTTATTAAATTTATATCCCTGACTATGCTTCCATTTACGGAATCCTTTAATTCTCCAACGCTCCCAATCGCCTTTATCGGATATGGAAATTTTAGTTTTATGGTTTGGTTTTTATTGGACAATAACTGGATAGTCATATGTCTTGCAACCATATTCCAACTCAATGCAATTTCAATTCCTCCCCTGCATAATATACCCCTGACCCTCCCATGGCTCCATGATGGCGGAAGGGCGGGCAGTAATTTCACTAAGCCGGGTATGGAGAATACAAGCATCTCCAGCATGGCGGCTGTCCACCCCATATTGGCATCAATTTGGAAAGGGGCGCTTCGTCCCCAAATCATTTTTGAAGTGATCCCTTGATTTCTCCAATCATTATGATAGGTGAACAAGTTGTCTCCTACGCAGGAACGGCTGGAGATTTCCAAGCATTCCAGCGCACGGTTTCCATCCCCCAATCTGGCATAAATATTTGCCATATGAGACAGGGACCAACCCGTTTGCTCCTTCAGGCCGATAACCAGTCTTTTCTCCACAGCAACCCGGCAGGCTTCAAAACATTCGGGATTGGAGTCCTTGGTGATTTCAAAGCCGGGGAAAAGCGGATAAAGATGGGATTGATGCCGGTGATGATAGTTGTCCTTCAGGTCCGGATGCATCCACTCGCGAACAGCTCCGTCCTCATTTATTTGGTATGGCGGGATTCTGGTAAGCATAGCTTCCCACTTGATGACATCATCTTCATCTATTCCAAGCAGTCTGCATGAATGGCAAAGGTTCGAAAGGACTTCCTTGGCTACGGCAAAGTCCATAGTTGCATTTATACAAACTGAAACATGCAATGCTTCTTTAAAGTTCCCATTGGGATTATTCTCAGGAGAGTTAGACGGAGAAGAAATGAAATAACCGTTTTCCCCAATCATTAAGAAATCTTCGTAAAACAAGGCGCATTCCTTAAGAAAGGGAATGGTTCTCTTCTTCAAAAATTCGAGGTCTCCAGTGAACAACCAGTAATCATAAAAGTGCTGTGCCAACCATCCTGCTCCAGCCGACCAATACACTACATGGGGTTGAAGGTTCTTCTTCAAACCCGAGTCCGGAGAGGCGAATAAGGGGGTGAGGATGCCCCGGCAGCCATAAAGAGCTTGCGCATTTCTCCTCATATCAGGCAAAAGGGACTCAAAG
>DASWUO010000463.1:0-7411 GCA_036401615.1 Bacilli bacterium
ATTATATAAGAATTGTTCGTCTTTCAAGTTGACATCGGGGTTATAAGACTGATAAAATAAGGTTGTAGATTGCAAAAAGGTTCAATTCACGTCCAATGGCAGATTAGTTTTTATCGTCAAATGGACTTTTTTAGTTAAGAATTCCGAAGGTGAGGCATGATATGTCAGCGCAAGTGGGAGTCATCATGGGAAGCCAGTCGGATTGGGAGACGATGAAGCACGCTTGTGCGATATTGGATGAACTCGAAATACCTTATGAGAAGAAAGTCGTATCCGCTCACAGAACGCCGGACCTTATGTTTGAATATGCATCAACTGCCATTGGCCGAGGGATTCAAGTAATCATTGCCGGGGCCGGTGGAGCAGCACATTTACCCGGAATGGTAGCCGCGAAAACGGAGATTCCGGTTATTGGCGTCCCCGTAAAGTCCTCCAGTTTAAACGGATTGGATTCATTGCTGTCTATTGTACAAATGCCCGGCGGAGTACCTGTGGCCACGGTTGCGATCGGCCATGCAGGCGCGACGAATGCGGGGTTGTTAGCTGCGCAGATACTGGGCATTTCTGATATTATTTTACAAAAGAAAATTCGCGAACGAAGAAATAAAATAAGCGCCTCTGTTATCGAGAGCAGCGACCTTTTAGGAAGAGATCTTTGATGGATACAGAAGTTAGGCAAGATAGGGTTAAACGGGATATTATACCGCCGGGAAGTACGATTGGTGTTTTAGGAGGCGGCCAGCTGGGTCGAATGATGGCTCTTGCCGGACGCGCTATGGGTTATAGATTTGTAACTTTGGACCCTGCAGTGGATTCTCCCTGCGGACAAGTTGCAGATGAGCAGATTGTTGCTGCTTATAATGATGCTGGTGCAGCAAGGATGCTTGCCCGGAAATCTGATGTCATAACCTATGAGTTTGAGAATGTGAATGCCGAAGTAGCGGATATGCTGATGCAGGAGTCTTATGTACCGCAAGGAAGCAAACTGTTATTTAAAACCCAGAATCGGTTAAGAGAAAAGGCCGCCATCGAAGAAGCAGGTGTCAAGGTAGCTCCTTATAAGAAAATTCACAGTGAGGAACATCTTCGTGAAGCTGTCATTCAATTCGGCACACCTTGTGTGTTGAAAACCGCTATGGGCGGGTACGACGGCAAGGGTCAATGGGTGATTCGTTCAATAGATGAGGTTACAGAAGCGTATGAAACTTTAAGTAAAGCACAAACAGATTTGGTTTTAGAACAGTTTATCCAATTTGAGCTGGAGTTATCCGTCATTGCAGCGAGAAGCCCCGAGGGTGAAATCAAGGTTTTCCCCGTTGCGGAAAATATCCATGTCGATAATATTCTTCACCTTTCTATAGTTCCGGCAAGGATATCTGCGGAAATTGCCGAACAAGCCGAAAAGCTTGCCGCGCAAATCGCCTTATCCATGAATGTATTTGGTCTGATTGCAGTAGAGATGTTTTTAACCCGGGAAGGTGAATTGTTCGTCAATGAGTTAGCTCCGCGACCACACAATTCCGGCCATTATACAATGGATGCTTGTCTAACTTCTCAATTCGAACAGCACGTAAGAGCCATCTGCAATCTGCCATTGTCCGCAACCTCATTGTTGACTCCAGTCGTGATGGTGAATATTCTTGGCGAGCATGTTGACCCCGCGCTGCAATGGTTAGCGAATGATAGCACTGCTGATGAACAAACCCATGGATTTACCGCTAAAGTTCATTTATATGGCAAGAAAGAAGCCAAGGCTAAGCGAAAGATGGGTCATATAAACTTGCTAACCCCCGACATTGAAGCCGCCTTGGCTTGGGTCAACAAATCAAAGATTTGGAATACGAGTGAGTTAAAAAGTGACGCAGAGGAGAACATTTGAAATGATCGAACGTTACAGCAGGCCGGAAATGGCAGCGATTTGGACGGAAGAAAATAAATTCAGGGCGTGGCTTGAGGTAGAAATTTGCTCCTGTGAAGCATGGGCCGAATTAGGAATAATCCCTAAAGAAGACGTTGCGACATTAAGAGACAAAGCTGATTTTGATATCGATAGAATTTATGAAATTGAACAGGAAACAAGGCACGATGTCATTGCTTTTACCCGCGCAGTATCGGAAACCTTGGGACCGGAGCGCAAATGGGTGCATTACGGGTTAACTTCAACAGATGTAGTGGACACAGCCATGGGCTACTTGCTTCGGCAAGCCAATGAAATCTTAGAGGCGGATCTTATCCGTTTTATTGATATTTTACGAAACAAAGCAATCACTCATAAAGACACAGTTATGATGGGGAGAACGCACGGAGTTCATGCAGAACCTACGACATTTGGCTTGAAGATGGCGCTGTGGTATGAAGAAATGAAAAGGAACCTGGAGCGCTTCAAGCAATCCGCGGAAGGAGTTCAATTCGGTAAAATGTCAGGGGCTGTTGGCACCTATGCCAACATCGATCCTTTCATCGAAACCTATGTCTGCGCCAAGCTTGGAACCAAACCGGCGCCGATTTCCACACAGACTTTGCAGCGGGACCGGCATGCCGACTATATGGCTACACTGGCGTTAATAGCGACTTCATTGGATAAATTCGCTACAGAGATCCGGGCATTGCAGAAAAGTGAGTTCCGTGAGGTGGAAGAACCTTTTGCCGCAGGACAGAAAGGCTCTTCAGCGATGCCCCACAAACGGAATCCTATCGGCTGCGAAAGCATTTCGGGGTTATCGAGGGTGATTCGCGGACACATGATCTCGGCTTATGAGAATGTAACTTTGTGGCACGAGCGGGATATTTCGCATTCCTCGGTGGAAAGAATTATTTTGCCGGATGCTACAATCCTGTTGAATTATATGTTGAATCGTTTTGGCAATATCGTTAAGAACCTGACCGTCTTTCCCGAGAACATGAAACGCAACATGCAGAGCACCTTCGGGGTTCCCTTCTCCGGCAGGGTGATGACCAAGCTGATTGATAAAGGGTTAAGCCGGGAGCTGGCTTACGATACGGTGCAGCCAAGAGCCATGCAGGCCTGGGAGGAACAACGTTCATTCCGGGACATTATCGCCGCCAATCCCACCATTCGTGAATATTTAAGTGAAGCGGACATAGCCGATTGTTTCAACCCCAGTTGGCATTTGAAACATGTGGACACGATATTTACAAGATTGAATCTGGTTTGAAAGGAGGTTTGAACGTGAATTCAACTTTAGCGATTTCCACAGCGGTTGACTATGTAAAGGCGCCGCTGGTTTATAAGGGCAAGGTCAGGGAACTCTACGATTTAGGCGAACATTTCTTGATTGTGGTAACGGATCGTATTTCCGCATTCGATTATATCTTAAAGCCGGCTGTTCCGGATAAAGGAAATGTCCTAAATCGGCTCAGCACTTATTGGTTTGAGCAAACTGCCGAATTTCAGCCCAACCATGTGGTACATACCAATGTAGACCAGCTCGGAGATGCGGCAACCCATAAAGATCTTCTGAAGGACCGCATTATGGTCGTGAAGAAGACCGAAAGAATCGATATCGAATGTGTGGTGCGCGGCTATATAACGGGCGGCGGGTGGAGACAATACCAGAAGACGGGCAGTGTCAACGGGGTTAAGCTTCCAGAGGGTTTGCGCAAAAATCAACAATTGGAGGCACCGTTATTTACACCGGCGGCGAAGAACGATATAGGCCACGATGAAGACATCTCGGTTCAACAGATGGAGAACTTGGTAGGCGCCGAAATAACTGCGCAGCTGCAGGAGAAAAGCATCAAGCTCTATGAATTCGCACATGCATATTGCGGGCGCAGAGGAATTATTCTCGCAGATTGTAAATTCGAATTTGGCCTTCTGGACGGTCAGATCATACTAATAGATGAGTTGTTTACTCCGGATTCCTCGCGGTTCTGGGCCAAGGATAAATATGCTTTGGATATTGAGATCGACAGCATGGATAAGGAACCGGTCCGCACGTATTTGTCCGCTTCAGACTGGGATAAAAACAGCGAGCCGGATGAGCTGCCGCGGCAAGTAGTAGAGGAGACTTCCCGGAGGTATCGGGAGATTGGCCATATTTTGATGAAGTGACGAATTTGAACTTGAACGTTCGGGCTTGTTATAAGGTTAGAAAAGACCCTATGGTAAAAAGTTGCTTTTTTAACCTTATTACCAATAAATACGAAAAAAATCAGGAGGTATTCTACCAATGATAAAAGCAACTGTGTATGTTACCATTAAGGAGAGCGTGTTGGATCCACAAGGCAACGCTGTTCAAGGGGCACTCCATGCTATGGGCTTCCAGGAGGTCGGCAAGGTGCGAATCGGAAAGTACATGGAGATTGAGTTGGACACGCTCAGCCAGACAGAAGCCGAAAAACGGGTTAAACAGATGTGTGAGAAATTGTTGGCCAATACGGTCATTGAGGATTATCGTTACGAGCTGCACGGGTAATAGTGTTGAGATAGAAATTAAAGGAAACATCACATTCTTAGGAGGGTTTCTGATGAAATTTGCAGTTCTCGTATTTCCGGGATCGAATTGCGATATTGACTGCTATAAGGCGGTCGAGGATACGGTAGGGCAATCTGTGGAATACGTATGGCAAACCTCTACAGATTTGAGCCCGTATGATTGTATTATTATCCCTGGAGGCTTCTCCTATGGGGATTATTTGCGGTGCGGGGCGATTGCCCAATTTGCTCCCGTCATGAACGAACTAACCAAGGCTGCTGAAGCGGGTAAATATATCATAGGCATCTGCAACGGATTTCAGATCTTGTTGGAGGCAGGTTTGCTGCCGGGCGCTATGCTGCGTAACAAATCCTTAAAATTCCGCTGCAATCAAGCAACACTGAGGGTGGAGAATAACAATAATCCTTTCACTTCCGAGTACCGCCAAGGTGAGTTGATCGACATTCCAATTGCCCACGGCGAAGGGAATTATTATTGCGATGAAGTGACTCTGAAAACATTGAAAGAGAACAACCAAATTGTTTTCCGTTATGCCGGGGAGAATCCTAACGGATCGGTGGATGATATCGCGGGGATTTCTAACATTAAAGGAAATATTCTTGGTATGATGCCTCACCCGGAGCGGGCTGTTCATCCCTTGCTTGGTTCCGTAGATGGAACACGGATGTTTACATCAATCTTGAACGCTTGGAGGGAACAGCATGGCGCAGCAGTTATCGGCTAAGGAAGCATCAGCAAAAGAACCGAATGCGGAACAAATTTCCGGGCAAAAGCTTTATAAGCAGATGGGTGTCACAGACGGTGAATACGATTTAATCTGCGGGTTTCTGGGACGCAAACCAAACTATACCGAGACCGGTGTATTTAGTGTGATGTGGTCAGAGCACTGTTCATATAAAAATTCCAAGCCCGTCTTGCGGAAATTTCCTGTCACGGGTCCACGGGTGCTTATGGGGCCTGGCGAAGGCGCCGGCATTGTAGATATAGGGGATAACCAAGCGGTTGTTTTTAAAATAGAAAGCCACAATCACCCCTCAGCCATCGAGCCTTTCCAAGGGGCGGCAACAGGGGTCGGCGGGATCATTCGTGATATCTTTTCCATGGGCGCACGTCCCATCGCGATATTAAATTCATTAAGGTTCGGACGTTTGGAAAATGAGCGGGTCAAATACTTATTCGAGCATGTGGTCTCCGGCATCTCGGCTTATGGGAATTGCATCGGCATTCCAACGGTTGGCGGCGAAGTGATGTTCGACGAATGCTACGAAGGAAATCCGCTGGTTAATGCCATGTGTATCGGATTGATAGATCATGACAAGATCCAGAAAGGGGTAGCGCAAGGTGTCGGTAATCCGGTGTTTTACGTGGGGCCTGCTACGGGACGCGATGGAATCCACGGGGCGACTTTCGCATCTGAGGAGCTGACAGCGGAATCTGAAGCAAAACGGCCTGCCGTTCAGGTAGGCGATCCTTTTATGGAGAAACTGGTGATGGAAGCGTGCTTGGAATTAATCGATTCTGGCATTGTCATCGGAATTCAAGATATGGGCGCAGCCGGCTTAACCTGCTCCAGTGCGGAGATGGCCAGCAAGGCAGGCAACGGCATGGAGCTGAATCTGGATCGGGTCCCGCAAAGGGAAACCGGGATGACCGCTTATGAGATGATGCTGTCTGAATCGCAGGAGCGCATGCTGTTTGTAGTGGAGCCGGATAAGGAAGCACAGGCTAAAGCGATTTTCGATCGGTGGGGCTTGTTATGCGAGAACGTCGGCAAGGTGACTGATGACGGCCGCTTAAAGCTTATCCAGAACGGGGAAATCGTGGCTGACATGCCTGTCAAAGCGCTTGTTGACGATTGCCCGATGTATAATAAACCTTCCAAGGTTCCTGCTTATTATGAAGCGGGTGCCGCAGTGGATACTACCAAATACCCGGAAGTGACTAATCTTCAGGATGCGCTTGAACAAGTTCTGGCTTCACCTACTGTGGCGAGCAAAGAATGGGTTTATAACCAATATGACTACATGGTTCGAACAAGTACCATTGTTCAACCAGGTTCCGATGCAGCTGTAGTATCCATTCGCGGCACACGCAAAGCCTTGGCTATGACAACGGATTGTAACGGCCGGTTTGTGTATCTTGATCCTTTTGTGGGCGGCAAAATCGCCGTAAGCGAAGCAGCCCGCAACATCGTTTGTTCCGGAGCGGAGCCGCTTGCGATAACGGATAATTTGAATTTCGGCAACCCGGAGAAGCCGGAAATTTTCTGGCAGCTGGAGCAGGCCGCTGATGGCATTTCCGAAGCATGCCGGAAACTGAACTCGCCGGTTATCGGAGGCAATGTCAGCTTATACAACGAAAATGCGAAAGGAGCTATCCATCCTACTCCTGTTATTGGCATGGTTGGATTGGTCCATGATTTGGATCATATCACTACCCAAGGATTCAAGGAAGAAGGAGATGTCATCTTCCTTCTTGGGGAAACGAAAGCGGAGCTTGGCGGCAGTGAGTTCCAATATGTGCTCCATAAGAAGACAGAGGGGCGCCCGCCGGAGATGGATCTGGACATAGAGAAAACATTATTGGATGCCGTTCTAGCAGCCATACAACAAGGGTTGGTTTCCTCAGCCCATGATTTATCTGAAGGTGGTCTGGCTGTGGCCTTGGCAGAAAGCTGCATCAGCGGCGATCTTGGAGCAAATATTAAGCTAAATCTGGATCTAAGAAATGATATAGCTTTATTCAGTGAAAGCCAATCGCGTATTCTATTATCGGCAACGCCTGAGAAAGCGGAACGTTTAAATCAACTGCTGGCCTCAAAGGGGGTCCCGGTTCAGTCCATAGGTACCGTATCCGGCACGGCATTATCGGTTGAACTTAATCAAACCAAGGTCATTCAATCCTCTGTTAAACAACTAGAAAAGGTTTGGAAGGATGCGATCCCATGTTTA